>JAEWUY010000116.1 GCA_023396795.1 Bacillota bacterium
CCATCTAGTTTTCCTTCCGCTATTGATTTAGCGGCATCATCGGGTTCCATTCTACCGGCAGCTACAACAGGAATCGAAACGAATTTTTTAATGTGTTCGACGTCTTCTAAGTTACAGTTATGAGGCATATATCCCGGGGGATGAGACCAATACCAAGCATCATACGTTCCGTTATCGCAGTTTAGCATATCGTAACCAGCGTCTTGTAAGTATTTCGCGGCTTTTTCGCTTTCGCTTAAATCACGACCAACTTCGGTGTATTTTTCGCCTGGCAAAGCTCCAGAACGGAAGCCTTTTGTTTTGGAGACGACGGAGTAACGAAGGCTAACTGGGAAATCATCGCCACATTCTTTTTTAATGGCTTTGACGATTTCAACAGGGAACCGATAACGATTCTCAAAAGAACCACCATAGTCATCAGTTCTTTGATTCGCGTATTTAAGTGTGAACTGATCAAGAAGATAACCTTCGTGAACAGCGTGAACCTCAACACCATCAACACCAGCGTCTTTACATAGCTTTGCGGTTTTAGCGTATGCCTCAATAATATGATTAATCTCTTTTAAGGTTATTTCCCGTGATGGGACTTTATCTGACCAGCGATTAGGATTAGGACTAGGCGCTGCACACATATATTCGACATCAAGAATTGGCTTGGCCAACACTCTTAAAAACTTATTGGTGTAGATAGCCTCCATTACATGCGAAACCGCCATTGAACGACCAAATCCTGCGGTTAACTGAATAAATAGTTTTGCCCCTGTTTTATGGAATTCTTCCATATAAGGTTTGAGCTTCTTAAAGGCACCCGGGCTTTTATATAGCCATTGACCACCCATTGGGTTACGAAGCGGAGCGATACCCGGGAGAATCAAGCCAACATTGTTCTTGGCTCTTTCTAATAAGAATTTCGCGGCTTCCTTGTCAAAATGATGTGGTTCCATCCAACCAAAAATAGATGTTCCGCCCATCGAAGTCATAACAATGCGGTTTTTAATTTCGACATTGCCGATCTTCCAAGGCGTAAACAAAGGCTTGTAGATTTCGTTCATGATTATGTTCCCCTTATGTTTCAATTGTAACTCATCTATGAAACGATAAAGCAAGATAATCAAAGAAAAGTTTCATAATCACGCCTTGATGTTGAGACCACTAAGTGCCAAGATATAGGTAAACGGGGGTAGTTATATGTATGTTCCAAAGATGGTTTTGACTGCCGAACAGCAGGCTATTTTAGATGGTCAACAAGGCGAGATTAAAGCCAAGATAATGGAGACAATCGTCATGTTTGGCGATATCTTCGAAGCACCGCGCTTAGTGCCTGTCACACATCATGATGGCCACTTAGTGACATCCTTTGGCATTGGTCTATTAAAACCTTTATTTAAAACGATGGACCGCTTAAATGAGGCCGAGATTAAAACCATTGGCAAATTTAGTGTTGATCCTCGCCCACTAGATTATAAAAACGTAAAAGTTAATCTCTTAGAAAGACTCGTTTTTTCTAAAATTCTTTATAGTCAGCAGAAACGTTACGAAGAACAACTACACAAAGCCGGTTTAAGAGACGAAAACGCCTTCACCTGCGCTTGTTATCTTGACGAAGTAGGAAATATACCAAAGTATGGCGATATCCTCTCCTGGGCCGAATCTAGCGCGGTTGTCTACGCAAACTCCGTTCTAGGAGCAAGATGTAACCGCAATAGTGGGATGCTTGACCTTTTTGGTTCGATTATTGGTTATGTGCCAGAATTCGGTTTTATTACTGATGAAGGACGTAAAGCTAGTTGGAAAGTAATTATTAAAACAACGAAAGTTCCTGAAGCTCAAATCTTAGGTAGTGCAATTGGCATGAAAGTCATGGAAGATGTTCCTTATATTATTGGTCTTGATAAGTTTTTAGGTAATGAGATAAATGACGACGTTCAAGGATATCTAAAAGATTTTGGCGCGGCGACAGCCTCAAATGGGGCGGTGGGCCTTTATCATATTGATAACCTGACGCCGGAAGCCAAGAAACTAGGCAAGAGTCTAATAAAAGAAGATGCGAAAGAATACATCATTGATGATGCGGAAATTGAACGCGTTTATAAGTCATATCCAATTATGTGGAAGAAAAAAGATAAAGAAGGCAATCTCGTCTTTATTGGTTGCCCACATCTAACCTTTAAACAGATTAATAATTGGACCGATAAGTTAGTTAATGGTCTAAAGGAAACTGGACGCAAGAAAGTCAAAGTTAGAACAATTATTACGACTGCGCCTGATGTACTAGTAAAGTTTAAGAAAACACCTAAATACGAAGAACTATTAGCAACCGGCGTTAAGGTTTCTTCGATTTGTCCTTTGATGTATACAAATAATCCTTTAACGAAAGCTAGGCGGATTATGACGAGTTCAAACAAATTAAGAACCTATTCAATCGCTCGTTATTATAAAGATGAAGAAATTTTGAACTATCTAGTTGGAAAGGCGGGTAACTAGGATGAAAGAATTTAAAGGCAGAGTTATCGCTCCTGGATATTTTAAAGGCGAAGCCGTTGTCTCTCATCAAGGCGTTAACACTTTAGCGACTTTCCAAAAGAGTGCTTTAAAAAACGCCAAAGAAGTAATTGTTTCCGATCAAAATAATCCAGATATATTCGAAAAAAATATTACCGGAAAAGCTTTATGCCTTCCAATTACAATTGGATCAACTACTGGTGGTTTAGTTATTCAGACCGTTTGTTCGATGGGCATCAACCCAGCTTGCTTCCTCTTTAGCGAGCATATCGATAGTCTCGCTGCGAGCGGAATAGTTCTGGCACGCATTTGGGAAGATAGTAAAGTTATCGCGATTGATATGCTGGGAAAAGAGTTTTTGGAGACAGTAAAAACAGGCGACATTATTCAAGTAGATATAGATGGAAAAGTAGCAATTATTAGTTAATATTTTTCCGATAACTATCGTTTCGTGGATTTTATTGACACACTTTTAGATGAGTGATATTTTTAAATTGTAAAGTGTGAGCAACCACTCACAAGACAATTAAGGAGATCCACATGGCCTATAATGGTTTTGGCATCGATGAATATTTAGATGCGTCTTTAGTCACCAAACAATTAGATGAATTAATCAAAAAGCCAGTCTATTCGATTAAGAAACAACATCTTAATGATTATGTCGAAAACTACTTTAATAAGAAATGTCTGAAGTCAAAAGACATGATACTCGAGGCCAAGAAGATTATTCCTGGTGGAGTTCAACATAACCTGGCCTTTAATTATCCTTTTCCAATTGTAATTACCAAAGCCGACGGCAATAAACTTTATGATATTGACGGCAATGTCTATTACGACTTGTTACAGGCTGGTGGACCAACAATTGTTGGCAGTAATGTTCCAGCGGTCAGAGAAAAAGTTATCGAACTTTTAAATACTTGTGGCCCCTCAACAGGCTTATTCCATAAATACGAATACAAATTAGCGAAAAAAATCTCGGAGATGGTTCCTTCGGTTGAACGCTTTAGAATGTTGGGTTCGGGCACGGAAGCCTGTATGGTGGCGGTCCGCATCGCTCGCCTAAAAACCGGTCACAAAAATATCCTTAAAATGGGTGGAGCCTATCATGGCTGGTCTGATCAATTAGCCTATGGTCTTAGAGTGCCGGGCACAAAAGGATTAATGTCCAAAGGCATTCCTAGTTATGTTTTTAAACACACACGCGAATTCTTTCCTAATGATATTAACGACTTAACCCGCAAATTGCGGGCCAATCAACTACGAGGGGGTACAGCCGCGATCTTTATCGAACCGGTTGGACCAGAAAGCGGAACTCGTCCGTTATCAAAAGAATTTATTAAAGCCACTGAACGCTTAGCAAAAAAATATGGAGCCTTATTAGTCTTCGACGAAGTCGTCACGGGCTTTCGAATTGGTCCAAGTGGGGCCCAAGGTTTTTTTGGTGTTGATCCTGATTTAACCATTTTTGGCAAAATCGTAGCAGGAGGTTATCCTGGTGCGGGCGGTATTGGCGGACACGCTGATGTCATGGCCTATTTAGGCGCTGGGCTTGATTCTTCGGGTAAGAAAGTACCCAAGGCTTTATGTGGTGGTACTTTAGCGGCCACACCTATTTCATGTGTTGCTGGATATTACACTCTTTGCGAAATTCAAAGACTCAATGCTTGCGAAGTTGCTGGTAGAATGGGTGATCGTCTGACAAAAGGCTTACAAGAATTAGTCAAAAAATATAACTTACCATTCGTGGTTTTTAACCAAGGTTCAATCGTTCACCTTGATAATGCTGGAACAATGCACTTTGCGATTGATTGGAAACGGCCTTGGAAAATTCCAGGAATTCTTAAACAAACTGGTATTCGCCAAAAAGAGATGGAACATATGGGGGCGGCATATATGGCCGAAGGCATTGTGACATTAGCAGGAACAAGACTATATACTAGTGCAGCGTATACGGAAGCTGATATTGATGATGTCTTAAGACGCTTCGAAAATGTCTTCGCTAAATGCGGTTTATTAGGAGAATAATCAGCAATGGCATATTCCCTTCAAGAAGCTAAAGAACTAGTCGTTAAGGCTGGTTTAAAGCTCGTTGAATCCGGTTTAGTAGCGCGGACGTGGGGTAACATCTCCGCCCGTGTATCTGATACGCAGTTTGTAGTCACGCCTAAAGGGCGAGCTTATGACACATTAACACCTGAAGATATTGTTTTATTAAATATTGCAGATTGTTCCTACGAAGGAGAAATTAAGCCTTCGAGCGAAAAAGGCATTCACGCCGCCGTTTATCGATATCGAAAGAACGTTCACTTTGTGATTCACACTCATCAAATGAATGCCTCGGTATATAGCGTTTTGGGACAAGGAATCGTAGTCACGGGGGATAACGTTAAACTATTAAGTTCCTATGTTCCTAACGCCCCTTATGGGATTTCCTCGACTAAGAAATTAGCGCGTAATGCCGCTAAGAGTATCAAAGAAAATCCGGATAGTGTTGCGTTTCTGCTTCGTAGTCACGGAGCTTTCTGTCTGGGGGCGACCATGGAAGAAGCGTTTCAACGCTCTTTTGCCCTTGAAACACTCGCCAAAGATGAAATTTTAAAGCGTCTAGCAATTCCTTCTTTAGAAGAAGTTGAGAAAATGTATTTGCAAAAGCATGTTATAAATAATGTGGGAGAACCAATTTTGTTTGGTAATAGCCTACGTCACGATGAGCAATTTGTCTTAACGAACCACGGGAAAGTCGAAACTTATTCGCTTGCTAATCCCTCTTTACAAGGTGTCGCTAAGACTCATCAGGACATTTACTTGGCTTATGATGTTAACTGCATTATTCATGACACTAATCCCGCTGTTATGGTAATCAGTCAAGTCGTCACAAGCCTTCGTCCTTATATCGATGATGTCGCGCAAATTATCGGGCTAAATCTTCAAAACGCCAAACCCACGCAAATCATTCGAAAACTCAAAGGTCGCAATGCCGTTCTCGTGAAAGGATCCGGGGCCTTATGTGTGGGCAAAGACAAAGATGATGCCAAAGCCGTAAGTATGATTCTTGATAAGCAATCTAAAAGCGCCCTGCTTGCCTCCTTATTAGGACTAGGAAAGCCTTTGTCTCGAATCGATGCGTGGTTACAAAGATTGGTGTACTCCCTTAAGTATTCAAAACTGAAACAGAAGGAGAAATGACATGCTTAAAAAACTGACTAAAGAAAAGATTGATGACATCTTAGAAACCGGGATTAACGAATTTGCTGAGCTTGGCTTAGACCGAGCTAACATTAATGTAATTGCCAAGAAAGCCGGTATTAGTGTCGGCGTTCTTTACAAGTATTACCAAGATAAGGAAGTTTTCTTTTTAGCGTGTCTTGATAAAAGTCTCGCGGTTCTCGAAAATGTCGTTGCTGACTTTCTAAGTGGCACCGATAAAATCATGGTACGCGCCGAAAAGATTATTCGCGCCGTTCAATTTTATTCGCGAAAGCACACTAACTACATCAAGATGTACAACTCGATTACTGTGGGGAGTAATAAGCGTTTTGCCCCAGAGTTAGCCAAAAGAATTGAAGGCTTAACGGCGAAGGTTTATGCCGAATTTATTGCCCGGGCCATTATTGATGGTGATGTTCGCGGCGATATTGACAATCGGATGTTTGCTTTCTTCTTTGATAGTTTACTAATGATGATGCAGTTTTCGTATAGTTGTGACTATTACATGGAACGCTTTAAAGTTTATTGTGGCGACGAAGTCCTTGAACAGGATGAACGCGTGGTCCAACAGTTTTTAAAGTTTATCGAATCAGCCTTTACCTTTGAACAATCGCAAATTAAACATAAAACCTAAGCCAAGAAAGAAGGCACAAGATGAAACATGTCATTGCCTATGACATCGGGACGACCGGCGTTAAAACCTGTCTCTTTAGGATTGATGAGACCATTACTTTAATTAGTAGCGCTCATCACGGCTACGGACTTTATCTTCTTGATAATGGTGGAGCCGAGCAAGACGCCGAAGAATGGTGGGAGGCGATGCGTGTTACCACGCAAGAATTGTTTCGTCAGAGTAATTTAAAACCTAGTGATATTGCTGGCATATCCTTTTGCTCACAAATGCAAGGCTTAGTCGTTGTTGATGAACAAGGCAAAGCCTTAAGACGAGCGATGAGTTATATGGATCAAAGATCCAAACAAGAACTTAAAAATGGTATGGGTGGTGGTCTTGAATTTGAAGGGGCCAACCTTGTGAAGTTATTAAAAAGTCTTTTAATTACTCATGCCGCCTCCTTAAGCGTCAAAGATCCCTTATGGAAATATAAGTGGGTTGAAAATAATGAACCAGAAGTTTTTGCAAAAATACATAAATGGCTTGATGTTAAAGAGTATTTAATTGGGCGATGCACGAATCGTTATATTATGACTCGCGATTCGGCTTATTCGACCTTTCTTTATGACACACGCAAAGGCCATGAAGGATGGAGTAAAACCCTTTGTCATACTTTTGGTGTTAAACAAGAACATTTACCGGAAATTATTAAGGCCACTGATTTGGTCGGTGGGTTAAC
>JAEWUY010000006.1 GCA_023396795.1 Bacillota bacterium
AATCAGCATGGTTTTTAATTTCGACACCGCCTGGGAAAATGGTGCCTACGATAGCATTTCCAAAAAAGATGAAGAAATTATCACTAATGTTCGTAATTTGAAAAATAATTTTGCCCGGTGGCATCGCATTTGCGATGGCAAAGCATGGCTGCCTTTATATTGGGATAATCACGATCATCCGCGCGTTCTTTCACAATACGGAAGCACCGCTTATCGAAATGAATCAGCAAAGATGCTTATAACAACCTTACTATTTATGTATGGAACGCCCTTTATTTACTTTGGCGATGAAATCGGCATGAGTAATGTTGATTATCAAGATATTAATGATTTTAATGATGTTAGTGCCCGTAATTTCTTATTAGAAAATAAAGGCAAATACGATTTAGAAACACTACTTAGATTTTTAAGAAGAACCTCACGAATTAATGCCCGGACTCCGATGCAGTGGAGTGATGAAGTTCACGCCGGCTTCTCAAGTGTAACTCCCATTCAGAAGATTAATGGTAACTATCATCAAGTCAATGTCAAGCAGCAACTAGAGGATGAGAACTCAATTCTTCGCTACTATCAAAAAGCGATTGCTCTTCGCAGAGAAGAAACGATGAGTGAAACGGTTTTATTTGGTCCTTTTTCTTTCATTGATTTTGATAATAATGATGTGTTTGCCTACCGACACGATGGCCCCCAAAAAATTGTTGTCATTGCCAATTTTCGGTCTCAAAATGCAACTTTTGCCATAAATTTTAAAATTAAAAAAATGTTGCTCCATAATTACAATGATATGAAAATTGGCGAAAAAGAGGTTCTTCTACGCCCATTTGAATGTTATCTACTTGAACTTGAATAACTTATCCTTCTAATAATCGATTTGTGCACTGTGCACTATTCATCATCATAAGAGCGTGCTAACATTTTGATATTGGAGGAGTTTACTTATGAAAGAAGTTAATCAACCCATCGTCGAAAAGCCGACTAATTTGAGTTACGTATCCTTACGTCACATTGATAAGGTTTACGACAATAAAGTTCAAGCTGTTTTTGATTTTAATCTTGAAATCGCCCGCAAAGAATTTATTGTTTTCGTTGGTCCCTCTGGCTGTGGCAAATCCACAACCCTGAGAATGATCGCTGGTCTAGAAGATATTACGGCCGGTGAGCTTTGGATTGATGGCCAATATTCGAATGATCGGGCTCCTAAAGATCGTGATATCGCCATGGTTTTCCAAAGCTATGCCCTTTATCCACATATGTCTGTTTACGATAACATGGCATTTGGCCTTAAGATTCGCCGCTATCCCGCCGCCGAAATCGATCGTCGTGTTCGGGAAGCAGCCCGTATCTTAGAAATCGAAGATTATCTAGAAAGAAAACCGAAAGCCCTCTCGGGTGGTCAACGTCAGCGTGTTGCCTTAGGTCGCGCGATTGTTCGTAATGCCAAAGTCTTCTTAATGGATGAGCCATTATCAAATCTTGATGCGAAACTTCGCGTTCAAATGCGTAGTGAAATTATTAAGCTTCACGAAGAACTTGATGCCACGACAATTTATGTCACTCACGACCAAACGGAAGCCATGACCATGGCCACACGTATTGTTGTCATGAAGGCTGGTTATATTCAACAAATCGGTACACCTCTTGAGATTTATAATAATCCCGCTAACTTGTTCGTTGCTGGGTTCATTGGTTCGCCAGCCATGAACTTTATTGATGTTACTTATAATAAAGGTGTCATTACATTTGAAGACGGCAAGCAAATTACGCTGAGTAAGGATGTTGCAAAAGCCCATGATGCTTTCTATGCCGAGGCTACTAAAGAAGCTAACGTCAAACTTGACGAATTTATGGCCGTTCGCGCTGCATCAGTCGAAGAAAACGCTGATTTAGACAGCAAAATTTCTGCTCAACAGGAATTACTTGAATCGTTTAAAGAGCCACATAAACTCGTTTTTGGTCTTCGCCCTGAAGACATTCATGAAGCAACCGCAGAAAATAAAGAAAAGCTTCCTGGTGAAGTTTATAAAATTAAAGTTGGAGTTGCTGAATTACTCGGTCATGAATACTATGTACACGCTAATTTTGCCGGTAGCGATCTCGTCGCCAAAATTCCATCTAATCGCCCAATTAGCATTCATGATGATCTCGAACTAGTTTTTAATGTGAGCAAAATTCACCTTTTTGATGCAAAAACCACAAAACGTATTTTCTAAAAAAATTGTTGCACAGTCAATTATTCACAAAGAGCCATTCGGCTCTTTTCTTTTTACCATAAAAACAATTTTTAATTATGAAACAAATGTTTACATATGTAACCTATACTCTTACACGTGTAAAACGTATTGCGTAATAAGTGGCCCACAACTATAATCAAAGTATGCCGAACATTTATTACTAAATCGTGGCTTATTTGCTCATTAAGCATTTTTGTCACGTAAAGAAAGGAGAGTAATTAATGTTTAAAAAAACAAATGGTCTTATGCTTGCTGGTCTCGCGTTACTAGTCGCTCCACTTGCTGCTTGTGGTGGCGGCGGCGGTGATGAAATCACGCTTAAAGTATGGGCTCCTACCGAAGACAAAGCAGTTATGGAACACATTATTGCTGAATTCCAAAAGACTGAAGCTGGTGCCAACATTGCATTCGATTTGAAGCATGTTAAGGAAGGCGAAGTCAAGGCCGAACTAGATAAGGATTTGGAAGCTGCTGCTGACGTTTTTGCTCTTGTTGATGATAACCTTACTGAGTTAGTCAAAACCAATAACGTTCTTGAAGTTGCTGGTGGTTTTAAAACCCGTGCTATTGCTGCAAATGAAGACTGGACGATTGATGCGGCTACAAGAAACAATAAACTTTATGGTTTCCCGCAAACTTCCGATAATACCTATTTCCTTTGGTACAATAAAGCTTTAATTTCTGATGCCCAAATTGGTAATCTTGAAACACTTTTAGCGACTGCTCAAACGGCCGGATTGAAATTTGAATTTGACATTTCCGATTCTTGGATGGGAACAAGTCTTTTTCTAAGTGGAGGCGGATCAATTAGTGTTACACCAGCCTCGACGCCCGAAGGAAGCGATATTCAAAATTGTAATTACAATACCGCTGGACCAGTTGCTGCCGCCGAAGCCGCTTTTGCTTTGAAGGGCACGTATAATACGACATGGACAAAAAACAATAACCTCGTCACTGGTATGACCGCTGCCACTCCAACCGTTATTGCTGGTGTTGGTGGTACTTGGCAGTATGCTGATTTGCTTGCCACATTAGGCAATAATCTTGGCGCAGCCAAACTGCCGACCATTAGAGTCGGTGGTATTGACAAGCAACTTGGTTCCTTCCGCTCGGCCAAAATTGTCTCTGTTAAAGCCAATACTGCTCATCCCAATGAAGCTCTTGCCTTTGCTGAATTCTCCACAAACTTTGCTTCGCAAAAATACCGCTTTGAACAAAGAGGTATTGGACCTTCTAACCTCGAAGTTAATGAATCACCAGCCGTTGGCAATAGTGTCATGCTCAGTGCCATTGCTGCTCAAAACGAATTTGGTGTCAACCAAGCCACTTCTGTAACCGGCGGATATTGGGATCCAGTAAAAGCCATTGGTGGTATGATTATGTTACAAAGTTGGTCGCCATACGCTAATGCTCAAGCCGCTTTAAATGCTGCTGTTGACCAAATGAACAATTAGTCGTTATATATCCTGTAAGGCAGGGCATCATCGCCCTGCCTTTTCTTAAATTACCGAGGTAGCAATCATGAATGATGAAAACATTAACGAAACTGGTAACGAGATGGATTTCGATGATAAAAAGCCAGGAATCGATTTTGATTCGATGTCAGCTTTAGCTAATGTCGATATCAAACCAATTAGTAAAAGCGCCTACTTCTTTCGTGAGTTAGGAGGGGGACTGTTCAAATTTGGAAAATGGATTCTAATCTTTCTTCTCGATATTGTTAAAGCATTGGGTAATTTTTTTGTTTTTGCCTATAAAGGAATCAAGTCTTTAGCGCTTAGTATCGCTCGTCTTTTTCGAAAACACATTCGCCATTTTCAT
>JAEWUY010000010.1 GCA_023396795.1 Bacillota bacterium
CTTGTAAAGTGAATTCGCATTAGCAAAATACTTCTCAGAAGCTAAATTGAAGTACGATAAAACGCGGGAATCAGTTTTGGTTGTCGCGCTATAGTCAAGGTAAATCACGATGTTTCTCCAAAGTTATTTATAATTATAACACAAATAAAAAGTATCTTTTTCTATAAAAGAGACCCGCTTTTGCGAGTCTCTTACACATATAATTATAGCTTTTCGAGTACTTCAGGGATTTTATCGAGCCAGTTGCCTTTGAAAAGTTCGAGTAGACCTAAATCAGAGACGCTTGATAAATGAGGATCGATGGGAATTTTGGCCAACACTCTTAAATTATATTCCGAAGCAATTTCATCGATGTGACTTGCTCCGAAAATTTGATAATCCTTGCCATTATCTGGACAATGGAAATAAGACATATTTTCGACAATTCCAATAATTGGAATGTTCATCATCTGCGCCATCTTGACAGCTTTGCTGACAATCATCGAAGCAAGCTCTTGAGGAGACGTGACAACAACGATGCCGTCTACCGGTAATGATTGGAATGTTGTTAAAGCAACGTCCCCTGTTCCCGGGGGCATATCTATAAACATAAAATCGATATCTTTCCAAATAACATCAGACCAAAAAGTTTTGACCATGTTTCCGATAATTGGACCACGCCAAATAACGGGATCAGTAACGTTATCGAGTAAAAGGTTAATTGACATAACATCAATACCGGTTTTTGTGGTTAAAGGCATAATTCCTAAGTCATTAGCGTAAGCTTTTTCTTTCAAACCGAACAATTTAGGGATAGAAGGACCGGTAATATCAGCATCTAAAATTGCAACCTTATATTCAAGGCGCCTCATTAATACAGCAAGCATTGAGGTAACAATCGATTTACCAACGCCACCCTTGCCACTAATGACACCGATAACTTTTTTAACTGTGCTGTGCTCGTTTAGTTTAGCCGCAAAGTCAACTTGCTCATCGGTTCTTTCTTCGCATGTTTCTCCACAACTACTGCAGTCATGACTACATTCTTTTTCCATAAATATTCTCCGCTTAAATTTGCGCTTTAAATTATACACCAATTAATGCAAACATTAAGCGGTGACGCTTTTAACTATAAAATATGATCTATTTAGTGGCTTTTTGCGTTGTTTTCTTCTTCGTCGTAAATAAAATCATTAACCTCATAAATAACCGACTTACTGTAACGCTTGTTCAATTGATTAACAAATTGCTGATTTTCATCAAATGCACTATCACTTAAAAAGGGGTACTTAACACTGCGTACTTTGCTAAATCCTTGATCGTTTTCGATGACAAATTCAATCGCGTTTATTAACTTGGTGAATAATGATAAATCATGAACTTTGATTCCGAGTGTTAACTCGATTAAATCGAGATCATCAAGGCTCAAAAGGTGATAGGGCAATTTCATATCTATATGAAACCCATCTATAAGATGTAGCTTATTAAGCTCGACCATTTTTGAATAATTTGTGCCATTTGTGTAGACAATAATTGGTTTATCAGAAACCTGGCGAACGGCTTGCAAATCCTCAATCAAATCTTGAAGCGGGGCATTAAGAAATTCTCCGCCGCTAAAGATGATATATTCAAATAAATCTTTTTGCCTAATAAGGTAATTAATTACATCAGAAATAGAATATGTTTGTTTATGTTTGGTGGCTATCAATTCTTTATAGTTAAAACAATGAAAACAATGAAAAGAGCATCCTGTTAATGCGTGCACTAAAAGTGCGGGATGCCCTGGAATTTCGCTAAGAGTTAAGAGAAGATTTTTATAATACCGGATCATCGGTGTCACCTTCACGGAAGCGCCGACGCTGAGCCCAATCGAAACGGCGAGCTTTACTCCAGAAGTTATAATCGCCTTTATAATAACCTTTTTCGTTAATTTTGATATTCTTGCGAGCAATCATGCGAACATAACCGATGACACGACTATAAGTGCCAATATCTGTGCCATGACAAGATGGGCATTCGGTGACATTGAGGGCATCGGTAGCCATCAGCGTTTGTCCACAGGATAAACAGCTACTGACGGTTGGAGATAAAGTAATATAGTTAATTGGCTTTCTAAACAATCTTTCAATATACTTCGCCAAGATTTCGGGCTCGATTTTTGATTCAATAAAGTGATGTAAAATCGATCCAGATGTTGCGTAACCTTGGAACTCAGCCGCATTTTCAATCTGTTTAGTGAAATCTGGTTCGCTAAAGGGCAACATACAACCCGAAGTTAGAAAAACATTATCGGCTTCGCCTTGAACAAAAATCTTACGACCTTGTTTTTCGGCCCATTTAACATCATTACGGGCTAGTTTAATGCCGGCATTTTCTGCTGGAGCGTATTCAATACCACACGCCACACGGTCGCGAACGATGAAGTCATCGACAATACTCGACATATATTGCATTAGTTCATGGGCATACATTTTACCTCGAGGATCGTTCATGCCTAACGGAAAACCAACATTAATCAAGCCCTCGTGCATACCGGTAACAGCAAAAACATTAAAGTAATTTTTAAGGTTTTTATTAAACGCGAAAAAGGTTGGATAAAGTTCTTTGTGATCTTCGACCCATTTGCGTTTTGCTAAATGGCCTTCTTCCATAACTTCCATGTATTCACGAATCTTTTCTCTTAATAATTGTTCATCATGTCCAAACTCAATCAACATGCGGTTCATATTAAGATTCAATACTTGAATAGCGCCGACATTACCGACCGAGGAACCAAAGATTCCACCGCCAAGGCGAGAAAGAAGACCAAGATTAATATTCAAGCGGCAGCACAAACTACGAGAAACAGCTGGATCTTTGGCTTTAATAAGTGGATTTAAATTTTTGTAGTAAGGATCTTCAAAAGCCTGTGTACGGAAGTTTTCAAAATAAACACCACCCCAAGCATACATTTTTTCTAGAAGCATTAAAAAGACAGGATTATGATAGTTAAAATTATCATCGATTTGAACAGTAATTAATGGGAAAGTAAGGGGGATGCCCTTATTGGTGCCTTTAGCCATCGCCGAAATAAAAGCTACGTTAACACGATCAAAGTATGAGGCAGGGATGTCGCAATAACGATATTCGCGAGCTTCACCACCGACAACCACGTATTCTTCCTTGATGTCTTCAGAAGGCTTGCCAAATTCTAAGGTACAATTTGAGAAAGCTGATTCTGAACCAGCACGTAACGGTAAATTGAGTTCATAAATGAGTTGATACATGAGTCTAGTAAGTAGTTTGTCAGAATAATCAACGCCTCTGAGTTCTTCATCATAAAGATAGGAAGCTAAAATTGTTGTCATTTGTGCGAGCATGACCGCTCCAGAGACTTGTTGACTCATCAAGGTAACGATATTACTAAAATGGCGAATCAGCGTAAAAAGGGAGCTGGCAGCATCCGATTCGAGCATATTTTTCGCAAGACTTGGAATACCGCGCATTGCCACATCGCGACACGAGATGGATTGGCAATAAGAACTTAGTTGCTTATCATGAATATAAACAACGCCATCCTCATAAAGATCAACCAACTTTTTAGGAAGAATATTTGTCATTAAATATTCTTCTTCAGCACGATTGGAGAGATTTTTACGTAGTAAAGGAAGCGAATAAACAAAATTGCTATTCTCTCTTTTTAAATAATCGGCTCGTTTGTCGTCATCGTTTCCGATAAACTTATCAATTAATTCGTTCGTCGTTTTAAACATTCCCATAAAACAATCCTCCCTAAAATAGTTTTAACGGTTGTAAAATTAGTGACGACAATTTGGCCAAAATGGGTGCGGAAAAAACTATCGTTTGATATATCTTTTTCTTCTATGTGTCGTCGTTATGCTTATGAAGATTTGGCGTCTTCGTATTACATAGTATAGGCACTTTTTAGCATCTTAACAAGGCAATTTTCTAGGCAAAATTAGTAAACAACAAAATACCTTCGATGCCATCGGTAAAAACAATAAAAAAATAATTTTTGAACATGTAGTTGACCTTTTTTATAAGGAAAAAAGCCGAACGCATATTCACCTATTTGAAAAATATTATATTTATATATGCGTTCAAAATATTAATCTGCGCATATATCGAAATGCTTTAAAAAGGAAATAGTCCGACTAAATCATTTAGTTATTTCTTCGTTGCCTCGCGTTGACGAGTATAAGGCCACTTCGAGTCGCGGTTTTGGAATGTTAAAATTTCGAGTTTTTTAATCACTCCTTTTTCCACATCTACAGCCTTTTCTAAAACTCTATTGCCTAGATAAGTATCATGATTCAAAATGTGTCTTAAAAACGGAAACAAAGCCCGGCTAATTTCAAATGACGCAGCTTCATAAAAATAGCTGGGACTATGATTTACGCCGTAATAAACAACCTTCCCAACGTGAAAAATAGGCTTATCGAATGATGTTGGTCGCGCAAACTCAAAACCCATACCTTCGTCACAACTGACATCAATAATTAAAAAGCGATGATCAATCATTAAAGCCTCGTTCCGACTTAAAAAGGTTTTTGGTTTTAAAGGATTTTGCAAAATGCAATTGACAATAATGTCATATTCCCTCAACTCTTCAAAGGCAGGGTTTCCTTCCATCATAACTAAACCATCTATTACTTGATATTTTTTAAAGGTTAATCGAGGGTTGTCGGTTTTAATTTGCGAACGACTGCGTCGCGAATAAACGCTGATTTGTTCAGCGCCCAATCCCATTAAGGCTTTTATCGCCCCTTTTCCGGTTGAACCATAGCCAATAACAGCAACTTTCTTATCACTCCCGTATGATCCAGCCGTCATTCCCGCTAAGGTCAATCCATGAATTACAGAAGCATAGCCAGCCAATTCGTTATTGCGATGAAAAACATGCGCGCCCTTTTCGTTATCGTGCCAGTCAAACATATTTTCCCAGGCAATCAAAGTCAGTTTCTTTTTGATGGCAACATCAACGATGCCCGGTGTTTGCACCGAATGAGGCCATCCCCATATAATTTGCTCATTTTTAAATAAAGGATAATCGTTGCGAACAGGTTTGGGAAGAATGAGCAGATCAGCAAGATTAAAAACTTCTTCTCTTGAAGATATATTCAATAACTGAGTATCGAATGATTCGAGACCAGGATAGCCTTCTTCGAAAATAATTTGTTGAAGTTGGTGGGGTTTTAGTTGCTTTAAATGCTTTATATGCACTGGATAACGTCGTTCATTTCTCTTTTTCGAAGAGTGAATTAAACCGATTTTCATATGCCTCCCCCTTTCAAATTGTTTCTATTAATAGAAAAGCACCACTAAGTTAGTGATGCTATTATAACATTTAATAGTATTTTCTAGAAATTGGGCAATTAGGCTGGTTGCATGGCGCCAAACAAAACGAGCCAAGCAAGAATTGATTTGGCGACTAACGAAAGAATAATATATACTCTTTCGCCATATAGGTAATTAGCCCATTTACCAACTTTCAAATATTGAAGAATCATGTTAACTGGGAAAGTGTTGAAAGCCACAAAGTATGTACCGACAATAGCCCATACAAACCAACGGAAGCGGTTGATACCTTTGCCTAAGTCACTTTCATAAATGCGATAGGTAGCATTAGGTAATGAGATAAGCGCATGTGCGCCTGACGAAATGAAAAGAAAGACAGAAACTAAGACACCAAAAGGAAGAGCAAACAGGAGTTTTGACTGGACGACCAAGATTTGTTGTAACGGATCATAGGTAATGTAGAACTGAACGATGTCGGGTTGAAATTCAGCGATTTTCTGAATGACGGTACCCGCTAGAATAACCATGGCAATAGCTTGAACGAGATGTAAAATTCCCATGATTAGGTTGAAGCGACGTAGCCGATTCATTTCAGTTGTGCCCCGCATGAAGGCAAAGTAATTTTCCATATTAATATCTCCTTAATAATATAGTTTTACTTTTTTAACAGATGTAAAGTGTATATATTTGCTTACAAAAATTATTAATTTTAAATTTGATGTCGTTTACTTAAAAATGCCGAATAAATCTATGATGAAAAGTTAAAATTTTCCGTCGCCTTTTATGTTTTGGCGATTTTGTATATTTTCTTACTACATATTCTTATTCTTATGAATGTGCACGTGCGCGAAAAGAAAATAATCAATAAATCTAAACATTATTCTTGTTAATCTTTATAGAAGTGTTAAACTAATGCGGTAAACTGATGAATTTAAGTTTATTTCGTTATGTTATTCAGAAAGGTGTTAATACCATGCAAGGCAAAGTTAAAAGCTTCAACAAGGAAAAAGGTTATGGTTTCATAACTGGTGATGACGGCAAAGACGTCTTCTTCCACTATTCCGCTCTTCAAATGGGTTCATTCAAAACCATCGAAGTTGGCGCAATTGTTGAATTCGAAGCTCAAGATTCCGATCGCGGACTAAGAGCAACCAGAGTTGTTAAACTATAATCGTTAAACTTTATAGAAAACAAACAAAGCCGCTGTAAAGCGGCTTTTTAATTGCTTTTCTTATATAAAAATTCTACTTTTTCTTTTTGGGTTCTGGCTTAGGCTGAGCATAATCAAATAACTCATAGTACTTCTTAAGGTATTCGCTACGACGTTGAGCCAAAGCAACAAATAAAATATCGATAATATTCGATTGAACAACACGCGAGCGAGTTGAGAAGCTTCTGAAACCTTTCCCAAGTGATGAATGCTGAATATTTATACTACATGTTTTTGTCAGTGCGTTTTCTCCATACTTAGTAATCGAAATGGTTTGAACTTGACGGTTGCCAGCAATTTCGGCAGCGCAAATAATATCTTTTGTTTCGCCTGAATAAGATAAAAACAAAGCGACGTCTTCGGGTCTTAAAATTGCAGCCGATAATATTTGTGAGTGCGGCGTATCATAGATACGGCAGTTGATTCCAAGACGATCAAACTTAAATCTTGCGTCTTCAGCAACAACAATCGAACCGCTGAGAGCATATATACATACACGGTTAGCGTTATTGATAGCATTAACAGCGCGTTCCACACAACCTTCATCAATTATTTTTAAGGTGTTCGTTAATGCTTCAATATTTAGCCGACTGACGGTGTCGATTGTTTGCCGAATTGTCGATTCCTTTGGCATTTTACTATCTAATTCATAGATATTTTCATCGCCCAACGCATTACTGATAACGTCATGGTATAAATTCTTGATAAAATCACGATACCCTTTAAAACCTAAAATTGTCGCAAAGCGAACAATTGTCGCGGTCGAACTTTTGCTCTTTTTGGCAAGTTCACTAATAGTCATTTGAATGACTTCTTCTTGATGTGACAAAACGTAACGAGCAACTTTCGCTACTTGCTTAGAAAACGAATCAAGTGATTCATTAATTCGAACGATGCAATTATTCATACACTAACTCCCTTACCCTTTGGTCTTTTAAAAAAGGAATAAACCACGATAATATACAATGAATATTATTTTCAAATTCATTTTATACTAATTTTCAAAATTGTGTCCGCATATTTTGTTTTTTCCGCCTCCTAACCCAGCATTATTGAGTTAAATCCGATAAATATGCCTTATTTTTGAAGATAACGAGTGCGCAAAAGTTGTTTATCAAATTCTGAAACTTGAAGTTGCTTTTCAATATATTCGTCAAGCGAGTGGAAATTTTCAATGACCGTTTTAAAGTATTCGTCGATGTATTCTTTTTTGGTAATATAGTAGGCTTCGTAGTATTTAATGGCTTTCTTATCGAGGGGATCAATTTCCTTTAATTGTTTTGCAAGCATTGGCAAAGTGATTTCGTTAGTCCGAAAGTGTTCGGCATATATTGTTTCCATATCGCAACCAAGAGCCTTTAAAAGCAAAGCAGAAGCAATACCGGTCCGGTCTTTTCCTGATGTACAATGCCAAAGGATTGAGCCTTCATCGCTTTCGATAATAATTCTAAAAAAGCGCCGATAAGCTTCGATGGCTTCTTCCCGAAGTGCTAATGAACGATAGACATTTAAAAAGAACTCATCGGGATCAACTTTAATATCGCGATTGAAGGAGTTGTTTTCTAAAAAGGTTAGGGTGTGTTTGTGATAATACTTGATTGTTTGATCAATTTTATCTTTTCGAGCAATCGTTGATTTGGTCGAACGAAAATCGACGACAACTTTTAAATCGTAGTCATGTTTTAAAATATTTAATTCGCTTGGCGATAAACGATGTAAATCACTACTGCGAAGAAGACGTTTAAAAACAATCGTATGACCGTCGCTGGTTTTAATCCCACCGAGGTCGCGAATGTTATCAACTGTCGAGAATTTTAAAAACATGAATATATCCTCCCTATTGAATGAGTTCTACTTCGGGTTTGACTTCCGGAATCGTGATATCCCGATTGGATACAACATACGTCTTAGCTACATAATCATGAGGACCGCAAAAAGATTTAGTTAGCGACATCATGATAATGCTGACAAAAATTGGAATCAGGGTAAAAAAAGTGAATCTTCCGAAGAGTAAAATCGGTACCCAAATATTAAAAAACAGCAAAATTATAAAGCGATAAACGATTTGTTTCCTCTTAACGCGGGTGTCATCTCGAGCGTCCGCAAGAGCAAGTTTAAAAACTAATTTAAATGGCGTTTGACCATTTTTAAGAAGTAAAGGAATAAGGAGGTGAATAACGCCCATCGCCAAAGTCGCACTAAATAAGCTAGTGAAAATTACAATATAAAATGATTTTTGAACACCTTCAGTATACGCTGGGTCAGATTCTAAAAAATCAACTGCATCATCATAGGCCGAAACAAAGAAAATGCGAACCGTTTCATCACTGATGTCACTTTTACGAGTAAAAACGCCTTCTGATTCTTCAATAAAATATCCTGATGCAATTTTTGAATTATAATAACGGTTCAGGCGATTATCGAAAGTTGCGCGTTCATCCGTTGAATAGTAATACACGATTGGGACATCATAATTTTCTTCGGGTGTCTTCTCGCTATCGTAAGCTTGGGTAATTGTCAGATAACCTTGATTTGCATCATTGACATAAAGATGGGACGCTTCAAGAACTTGTTGCGACTGATCAATATATTGATGATAACCAAGAGGCTCGAATATCGAAAAGTAAAGAGCTGCTTCAAAACCAACAAAAAGAAGAACGGCCAACAAAAAATCAAGGAAAGAAGCCGAGATTCGCGTTAAAAGATACGGTTTTGGCAACTTTTTCTTGTTTTCTTCAGCGACAGCAGGTGTGGCAATATCTTTTTTGTTCATTTATTAAATATAGTTAAAAAGGCGTAAACGAAATATCTTATTCTTGCTACTATTTAACAACTTCGCAAGAACCTAAGGCGATGCTTTTTCCGGATTCTTTGTCAAAAAGGACGATTTTTTTACCGATGATATCAAATTTGATTTTCTGGTCAAAGGCATAGTCGACAGCCCCGAATTGAACCGCTGATAAAATCTTTTGTTTCAGATCGATTTTAACTGTTGTTTCCATACCAGAAGGGAGAGTTGAGTAGGCAAGGCCGTTAATCGCCCCGTCATCTTTAATTAGAAGGAATTCAGGACGAATGCCAAGAATAACATCTTCACCAACAAGGTTAATAGCCTGCTCGCTTGTATAATTGACTTTGAGATTTAAAAATTCTAATGCTAAAACATTGTCTGAAACTTTCTTAGCTTTTGCATCGATGAAATTCATCGTCGGACTTCCGACAAAGTCGGCTACAAATAAATTATCAGGATGATTATAAACGTTAAGTGGCTTGTCATATTGCTGGAGCAAGCCTTTATTAATCAAACAAGTTCTTGTCGCTAAAGTCATAGCTTCGAGTTGATCGTGCGTAACATAGACAAACGTCGAGTCAGTGTCACGATGCAAACGTTTTAATTCTGTTCTCATTTCACCTCTTAATTTTGCGTCAAGATTAGAAAGAGGCTCATCCATAAACAAAACTTGGGGATTTGGCGCTAGTGTTCTGGCAATGGCTACACGCTGTTGCTGACCACCGCTTAACTCGCTTGGATAACGATCCTTAAATTCTGAAATTTGTAATGTCTTCATGACTTCTTCAACGCGTTCTTTAATCGCATCTTTTTTCCATTTGAGGTTTTCAAGACCAAAAGAAATATTTTTATAAACAGTCATGTGCGGCCATAATGCATAGTTTTGAAACAAAAAGCCGATATCACGGTTAGCAGCAGAAATGTTTATTCCTTTGTCACTATCAAAAACCACTTTATCACCAATGATAATCTTGCCTTCAGTTGGTGTTTCTAAGCCGGCAATCATTCTAAGAGTCGTTGTCTTGCCGCAGCCTGAGGGACCAAGCAATGTGACGAACTCACGATCTTCAATTACCATACTAAGGTGATCAACGGCGACGAAATGTCCCCAACGTTTAGAAACATTAATTAATTCAATTCTTGGCATAAAAATTAGCCTCCTATACCTTTATCGATCGATGCTCCAGTTAATTTATTAATCAGGAAGTTAACACCGATAACGAAGACGACAATTAAAAGATTGATAGCATTACTCATTTGATTCATGCCATAGACATCATAGAACTGCAAGACGTTAGTAATAAGCGAGAAGCTTGATGTGATAAGAACAAACAAAGTCAATTCTCTCATACACGATATAAATGGGAGTAAATATCCGCTGATTAAACTAGATTTTTGAATTGGGAAAAGAACGTGGGTCATCCGCTTCCACCACGGACAGCCCGTAATGATAGCGGCTTCTTCAATTTCTCCGGATACCTGTAGCATCGCATTTGTGCCGCTTCGCGAAGCGAATGGTAAGAACTTAATCGATGCCACCAAAATACAAATCGCCACCGCCGACATCTCATTATTGGTACTTGAAACGTTGAGCCATTGGAAGCCTTCCTTATAAGTTAAAGAGAAGAAGATGGCGCCAAAGCTAAGAGCAGGAATTAGATATGGTAAGAAGGCTGTACTCGAAACGTAATTGGCAATACGACTACGACGATTTTTACTAACTGCGTAACCAATTAAAATACCGAACGTTCCAGCCACCAAGGCTACCACAGAAGCGACTAAAACGCTTCGTCCAAAAGCGTTCCATATCGTAGCATTATGAAATATACCTTGCGATGATTGACCTTGGGCCGTAATACGAACATCAAAGTTTTCCGCACTGAACCAATATTTCAAAGTCAAAGTCGAGAAGTTACCGGATGTTTCTTGTAAACTTTCAAGAACAAACGATATCAAGGGGAAAATAGCGAAGAAGGAAACAACAAGAATTAACACGCTGGCAACCGTCCATTTAATCCAGGGC
>JAEWUY010000125.1 GCA_023396795.1 Bacillota bacterium
ACATATTTGTGCCTATCGCAACCGGAAAATTGGCTATATTTTTCAACACTACAATTTATTCGATAAGCAAAGTGCTTTGTTCAACGTTATTTTACCGTTGTTAATTGATGGGCGCGGTATTGATAAAGCTTACGAGATGGGACGAATTTTGATGCGTGAATACGGCATGGAAGAGTTAGCAAATCAAGAGGTTGGCAAGCTATCCGGCGGAGAAAAGCAACGCATTGCAGTATTAAGAGCTGTTATTAGCAATCCTAGCCTTGTTCTAGCTGACGAACCAACCGGGGCTTTGGATCGCCAAAACGCTATTAAAACGATGGAGATGTTGCAGGAAATTTCGAAACAGAAAATTGTTATCGTTGTTTCTCATGATGTTGATTTAGCCAAAAATTACGCCTCGCGTCACATCATTCTTCATAATGGCGCGATTGCTTTTGATAGTTTATTCAATGAAATTAAACAGTAACTGGCAAGATAAGTTTGTTTGGAACTACTTAAAATCCGATACCCCGAAAACGATTATTTTGTTTTGCTCGTGTCTAATTAGTTTTTGCTCGCTTCTCTTATCAAGTGGATTTTATGTTGGCAGCAACGAAGCATTAAACCACCTTTCAGAAAAAATACTAGATAGTTCTTCCTTTAACATATCAAAAAAAGAATACCTCAACACTCAAGATAGTTCAATTTCCCTGGTACGATCGACTAGGCCTGAAGTCCAAGATTTATTATTTATTAATAATTATGTTTCAAACTATGTGCTTAGTAATGATTATTCTCGTCTTTTTCCCGGGAATTATAAGTTAAAAGCTGGCGAGATTAATATCAGTGAAGTCACCTTCTGTCCTATATATAGTTTTCAAGAATTGTTCAGTTATCATGATTTGTTATGTGATGGAGATATTCCAAGGCAAGAAAGCATTAATTATGTGGCAATTAATAAGTCGTTCGCCGACTCGATATCATCTAATAACAATTCAGTTATCGGAACTCTCTTATGGTTGGAAATTCAATCACCAGTTACCTATCAAAACGACGATGGTCAATTTGTTGATGATGTTTTTCTTTTTCAGGGCGAAGTAATGATTAAGGCTGTATTTCAAGAATTGTCGTTTCTCAATACCCCAAAAATATTTTATTCTCTAGTTGCTTTAGAAAATTTATTAAGTAGTTACATACTGGAAGACATTAGTGATCTGCGAAACGCTAATACATCGTGTGTTGAACTTTTTGATCTTCTTGGTAGCGACCATTATTTGCTTAATTATGGTTTAAATCTTTTTGCGCTTGATCAGGATAGTATCGAAAAAATATCCATGCTTTCTTCTTTATTAGAAGAAAACGAATCATTCATTGCAATTGAATCACCGGCCATGATGATTAAACAATCCTATAGCCAATTATCGTTAGCCACGATTTATTCGATGCTTGTTTTTGTTGTTATTGCTTTTATTGGCACTTGTTGCATCATGGGTATTGGCTCGTATTCAAACTATGTTGCAAAGAAAAAAGAATCGGCTATTTTGTCGACGCTTGGCGCCAGTAAGCGAAATATTCGTAGTATTTTTTTCTCGCAGTCGCTTTTTGTTTCGGTAAGCGCGGGTTTTGTTTCTATTATTTTGGCGATTATGTTAACAAAGCTCATAAATCCTTTTCTTGAAAATAATTTCATGACCAAGTCATTAATAAAAATACCTTTCAATTACTTTTTGGGAATTCCATATGGCCTAATCATTTTTCTTTTGCTCATTTCTATTTTAATGAGTTTCTTATTCACTTCCCTTCCTTTGTCGATATATAAAGGATTGTCGCTTGCCGATGAGCTTCGAGATAACTAAATGCTAAAAGTTAGTAATTTAACAAAAAAGTATGGAAATAGAAAGGTGCTTAATAATGTTTCCATTTCTTTTCCCAAAAGTGGTTTTATAGCCATAGTTGGTCCTTCGGGGTGTGGAAAAACAACTCTTTTAAATATTATCGCGGGAATCGACATTCAATATGAAGGTCAAGTCGCTTTTAAAAATAGCTTAATCAAAGAGTTTTCAGCAGGGCAAAGAAGCAATTATCGTCTTATGAATCTTGGCTATGTTTTTCAAGATTTTCGTTTGTTTGAACTTGATACGGTCTATGACAACCTTCTATTGCCTCTTGAACAAGTTTCACAGGAAACAAAAAGTATCAAAAACCACTATTTAACGACAATTCTTGATCTTGTTGGACTAAAAGATAAGAAAATGACGAAAGTGAATTTGCTTTCCGGTGGAGAAAAGCAACGCATCGCCATCGCTCGCGCATTAGTCAATGATCCATCGTTAATATTATGTGACGAACCCACTGGATCGTTGGATGAGGAAAACGCCAACAGCATCATGAATTTACTTGTGGAAATTTCCGTGAAAAAGCTTGTAATTATGGTGACACATGACGAAGCAATTGCTGACAAGTATTGCCATCGAAAAATACGTCTAATTGATGGATCCATTGTTGAAAATGCATCGCTAAAGCACCTTGTTTTTAAAAGTAAAATGCGAGTTGGCAAAAACGGTAAAGGCAATACGCCAAGACCGATGCCAATACGAACGATGATTCGTCGCGCTTTTTCAATTCTAAAAACGAGAAAATATCGACTCATTATTAATAATACAATGATGTCGCTTGGTCTTCTTGGAGTCGGACTGTCAATCATCATGGCCTTTTCCATCAATCAGAAAATTGTTTCTGGTTTTTCCTCAATCATTAACGACAGAATGATTATTATGTCAAATAAATATGAAGATAATGGCATTATTAAAGGCTATAGTGCGAGTTATGAAAACGTTCTTGATATTAAAAATAAATATGCAGAATTCATCGATAGCATCGGTGTTTCATATGCTGTTAACTTTGAAACTTTCTTTCAAGATCGTGACGAGTTGTTCATTTCCTCGACGAGTCATAAAATCATTTTGCCGCGGTTTACAAGTCGACAAATTAATGACTTTCTTTGGCTTGATAACAAGAACGAACATTATTTGGTTTACCCACAAACGCAAGCAACGTTAGAAGATGATTCGTTTGTCATAGGATTGCCATATAATGACATGGTCGGAATTTGTTATTCTTTAAAAGTACAAAGAAATTATCAATCTCTCGGTGATTATATTCGTATCAATAAACCACTGGTAACTTTAGGACTCGCTAATGATAGTTGGGGTTATGAAGATGAGCAGATTTTTCATTTGGTTGGTGTTATAGAGACTGATGCACCAACCATATTTCATAGTAATCATTTGTGGAGTGAGTATGTTTTTCAAGAGAAAATGCGTTTGCCAAGCGTTGATGACGGAAATTATATTTTTCCTTGGGAAATAGCAAAAACCTATTTTGTGACAACAAGAAAAACGATCGAGGATTTTTTAGAAAAAGCTTTGCTCGAAAAAGCTCTTGGCGATTATATTTTCGAACTTGCCGGGAAAGAATTTCACCCAACAATCTGCCCGTTAAGTGGTCCATGTTTTAGCGATCGCTTGCTTGTTTTTCATGTCGATAGCAACGCATTAAAGGTTTCGCAATTGGCGTCAATATTGAAGCGCGAAAGAAATCTTGCTAACTATACATACGCTACGGAAGGTGGATATTATTATCATCCAGGATCTTTTATTGCGGGGTTTGCAAAAAATCTTTTGCTTTCATTTAGCGAAACTCAAATCGAACTGGCGATTGATGGCGATAACCTAATAGATGAGGAAGCGAGCAATTTCGCAATGGAATTACCAGCTGGGGTTCTACAAGGTAGTTTTCACACCAGCCTAAGCGATGGTGTGGGCTTTTCAAGCGATATGTCGAAATTAATAATTGGCCATAAACCAGATAATCTTTCGGAAATAGTTGTTTCTGAAGGCTTAATGAAAAAACTTGGCTTCACGAGCGAAATTATCGGCAAAACTATGCAAATTGCCGTTAATTATGAAAATATTGCCTATGATAATAATCGATTTGAAAAGCACTATTCCCTTTCGCAGGTAAATATTGTTGGTATTGCCAAAGGCGATCATATTTCACTGCATCATAATCCCTATTGGAGTATTGGTTTTTTCCAACTATACGCTGGAGTCAGTGCCTTTGAACTCATTCCAAAACACATCATTTTTGAAGTTGAAGATGGTGAGGATAGCAAGGTAGTAATTGATAATCTAATTAAAAGCTTTCCGGATTTTCGGTTTTCTAATCCAATGGCAAGTGTTCAAGAAGGAATTGACGAAACAATGAGCCTATTGCGAATCGTTTTATTATCTTTTTCTTCCCTAGCAATTATTACTTCGCTATTTCTTTTCTTTCTCGTCATGTTTGTAACGATTGAGGAAAATAAAAATGATATTTTTTTAATGCATTACCTCGGAATCAGTAAAAGGGACATTCGTAATTCATTTATTGTTTGTGGATTTCTTGTTTCTGGCTTTTCGTTTGCTTTAGCATCAATTGAAATCACAGTCTCAGATTTCGTTATCAATCATATTATTGCCGGATATCTTGGGACAAATATTCCTTATGTGTTTAATCCTGTTCCATTGTTGGCTATATTGTTTTTATCAATTTTTATGGCTTACAGTGCCACATATTTTGCATTTCAAAAACATTATCATCAAGGTCAAAAAAAGGAGACATTTTTCATAAAAATTATAAAAAAAGATAGATAAAAGCGATTGGCAATGTTATTATAATCGGGTGAGTTTATTGCTCACATATACTATTGTAAGAAAGGTTAGGATTTCATGAAGGGAACAGTCAAAATGTTCAATAAGGAAAAGGGTTACGGCTTCATTCACACCGAAGAAAACACCGATGTCTTTTTCCATTATTCTTCCTTACTCATGGACGACTACAAATCCGCCGAAGTTGGCGAAAAAGTAGAATTCGATGTTGAGGAATCTGCTCGTGGCTTAAGAGCTGCGAACATCAAGAAGATTTAAGTTAAAAATTAAGTCATTGAACATGTAAGCCCTAAGACAATTAGGGCTTTTTCTTTCTCTTCTTACTATCTATCTTCGCTTGTTATATAATAACAATGCTTAATTATGAATGTAGGTGATTACGTATGCCATTAAAAGCCGGAATAGTTGGTTTACCAAACGTTGGCAAGTCCACACTTTTTAATGCTATTACCAATTCTCGTGTTGAAGCCGCTAATTATCCATTTGCAACAATCAAACCAAATACAGGTGTGGTGGTTGTTCCTGATGAACGGCTGGAATACTTATCAAACCTCTTTAAACCCGAAAGAACGATACACGCTACTTTTGAATTTTATGATATCGCCGGCTTGGTTCGAGGCGCCTCCAAAGGAGAAGGGTTGGGAAACCAATTCCTTGCGCACATTCGCGAATGCGATGCCATCGTTCAAGTTGTTCGTTGCTTTGAATCGGCAGAAATAATCCACGTCGAAAATAACGTTGATCCACGTCGTGACATTGAAACAATTAACTATGAGTTAGCACTTGCTGATTTAGAAACAATTGATAAACGTATTAGTAAAATTGAAAATAAGGCTCGTTTAGCTAAGGACAAAGAACTTGTTTATGAGATGTCTATTCTAAGTGTTATCAAAGAAAATCTTGAAAAAGGAATTTCTGCCCGTAATTGCCCCTTAACAAGTGAACAAATCGCTTATGCGAACAAAAATTTTCAACTATTAACTTTAAAACCATTGATCTATGTCGCAAATGTCAGTGAAGAAGACTACGCCGATTTGAATAACGCCAAACACTATCAAGAAGTTATTCGTGTTGGCGGAGAAGAAAAAGCGCAAGTCATTCCAATTTTTTGTGAAATTGAATATCAATTATCACTCTTATCGAAAGAAGA
>JAEWUY010000031.1 GCA_023396795.1 Bacillota bacterium
TATTCTTACTTCCTCTCGCGACGCTGTTAGCTTCTTGTGTGGCTACGGATTTTAATCCGTTTCAAGAAGATGATTATGTACCTATCGGTTGGCAAACGGAGACAATCGCCCGTTCTTTAAACTTAGAAGAAACGACAATTATGGAAGATAGTTTTGATCGCGTCGATAATTACATCACCGGCCAAAAATATCTTATTGAACAACGCGAATACTATTCATCATACTTTGACGAATATGCCCCAAACGGCACTAGCGAAGTTGACTATGCTTCTTCGATATCGGTCAGTGAAAAAACATATAACAATAATGTCAAAACCAGCCTGCTTGCTGAAACCGATAATATGCTCAGTGATTATTTAGATGTTACCAACGTTTTAACGATGGAAAGTTGGACCTTTTTACCAACAGCGGCAACCTTTGAAATAAGGCGTTCGCTTGTTGTTAACGATGCCGATGCTGTTGTAACTACTTATGCGACTGGCGCTTATGATGAAGCTCTCGATTACCAGACGCGCTTTTGCTATGGCGTCGGAAATCTGGGCGAGTCTATTTACGATAACGCTATGGATGTTGGCGTTAACGCCAATGATGATATTATTGTCATCAATCGCATTAGTAATCCTTTCGAACTTGATTTAGCTCGTAATGGCTATGTTAGAGCGGTAACTGATGTTATCGAGGAAACGAAATATGTCCTTTATGAACCTGAAGATTCAGATGATTCGTTATATTTACCAGTTCAATATCGAGAATATACGGAACATCGGGCGATCTCAGAAATTTATCATGATAACCAAGTAATTCAATACCTTGATCAACCAATTGTTATTGGCTATTCGGAAGTGATTTACGAGTGGATGACCGAGGATTATGGTGATTATGTACTAGGCGATATACCAGAAGTGACCACAACATAAATTACGTAATGAAAATTCTCTTTTTAATCTTTTCGGGAACGAATAATACATATCAAGTCGCTCGTCTCTTGACGAGTGATTTTGAAACTCAAGGACATACTTGCGAAATTATTAAGATTGATATCGATTCGCCGATGATTGACTTAAGTCTTTATGACTATATCGGACTCGGATATCCGATTTACGCTTTCAATGAACCACGTTTTTTTTGGCGATACGTCAAGAAGTTAAAATTGAACTCTTCTGCTCAGTATTTTATCTTCAAAACATCGGGCGAAACGCTTGCTCTAAACAACGCATCGAGTCGTCGTTTGCTCCGTTTGTTACATAGAGGTAAATACTCGGTTTTAGGCGATTATCACTTTGTGATGCCTTATAATATTCATTTTCGTTTCGAGGATGCTTTCGTTAAAGAAATTTTACTTTACAATCGCAAGTTAAGTAAGGTGTTAACTTTCAATGTTTTAAACGGAAAAAAACAGTTTTTAAAGACGAATTTCTTCTACAATTTTTTGGCATGGATTATTGGCGTGCAAAGGCCGGGGGCCACAATCAATTCCTATCTTTATCAAACCGACATGAGCAAATGCATTAAATGTATGCGCTGTGTTAAAGACTGTCCAACTCATAATATTTATTACCATCAAGATAAAATCAAATTTCATAATAATTGTCAGATGTGCATGCGTTGTTCATTTTATTGTCCAACTGACGCCATTCATATCGGGTTTTTGAATAACTGGCGAGTCAATGGCGAATACAAATTCCAAAACATTGAAGCAAATAGTGATCTCAAACTGCCATATATTACGAAAAACGCCAAGGGTTTTTACCGTTGCTTCATTGCATATTTTGCCGAAGTGGATCGTCAATACGCTGACTATCAATCACGTCTTAAATAAAGATAAATATAAACCGCTTAGCGATTTATTAGGACTTGCCTAAGTCTTTTTGCTATATTTAACTTATGGAAATGGCGATAAAAAACCAAACTCTGGTCTTTCTTCCCCTTCGCGAGAAGAAGCGCTCGATTAAACGTGTTTTTGAAATTGATGCTATTCGTGGCCTTTTAATTATATTAATGGTCTTAGACCATATCGCTTATGATTTTGGGCTTTTGATGCCTGATTTTTTTATTTTAGCGCAAGGTCCACAATGGTTACAGGATTTGTCGATATGGAGCGAAGGCTATTGGTTTGAACTGTGGCGAATTAATATTCGTTATGTTGTAATTGCTCTTTTTTATATCCTTATTGGTTTGAGCTCCTACTTCTCAAGAAATAGTCTTAAACGGGGAATGCTTCTACTCGGTTTCGGAAGCATTATATCGATTGTGGCTTATATAGGATCGCTATTATTAAAAACGAACATGTTTATCTTTTTTGGAATAATTTCTTGTCTTGGAGTTTCTCTGATTTTATATTCGTTACTACGTTTATTCTTTTTAAAAACAACGGGTTCGAAAAAAGCCTGGAAATGGATCGCCTTATTTTTATCGCTTCTTTTCTTAATAACTGGCTATTGGATGCGAATTGACATAGCAAGTGCCACCTTAACATCGAGCAACTGGTGGCTAATTAGTAATGGTCGTTTAACACCGGTCCTCAATACATATACTTATGTAGGTGGAGTATTTACTCCAATCGAATATGATGCCGCCACTAAATGGGCCATCATAATCGGCCAATATTGGTATGGTGTTGATTGGGCGGGTTTATTCCCATACATGGGATACGCTTTTCTGGGTGGTTTTATCGGGGAAGCATTATATGGCAATAAAAAAAGTTTAATTTTTAAAAAAGAAAGTCACCTGCAAAATCGTGTCGAAAAAATATTTAAACCTTTGACGTTTATCGGCTCTAAAACGATATACATATATCTACTTCACCAAGTTGTTCTAGCGGGTTTAGCTTTCTTGGTTTTTCTTCTGGCTGAAACGCCATTAAAATAAAGGACACAAAATGGAAAAAAATAGTACCTTGTATCAATCGCTATTAGCCTCAAGCCAGCAATTTCCCAAGCGCCCAGCTTTAATCTACATGGGCCAAAAAATTACTTATCAATCTTTGATAAATGATGTCCATAAGGTCGCTGCTGGATTGATCGCTTATGGAGTAAAAAAGGATGACGTTGTTTCAGTATGTTTACCCAATATTCCAAGTGCAGTTCACCTGCTTTACGCCATCAATCAAATTGGTGCGATTGCAAACTTAATTCACCCTTTGATGAAGTTCGAGCAAATGAAGGGCGTCATGGACGAAACAAAAAGCCGTTTACTTTTCGTTCTCGATAGTTCATATCAGGAATTCATTCCCTTAATTAAAGATGGTGTTCGCGTTATCGCTTGTTCGCCGGTAAGTAAACTCAATTTTGTTTTAAAAACTGGATATTTTATACAAAATCGACACAAGTTAAAAATTATACCAAATAGCGATAAAATAATTAGTTTTTACGGTGAAAATGGCTATTTTGCACAGGATAATGACTATAAAAAAGACGCTTTTTATCTTCACAGTGGAGGAACGACTGGCAAACCAAAAGTTGTAGCTCTTTCCTCTTTTAGCGTTAATGCTTTAGCCGCAAATGGTTTAGATATTCTTGGAATAAACGACACGAACGATAAATATATGCTAGCGGTTTTGCCGTTGTTTCATGGTTTTGGTTTATGTATGGGAATGCATGCTTGTTTAGCGTTTGGCGCCTGCAATACTTTGATGCCAAAATTTCAATCTAAGCAAGTAATTCGCTATTTAAAAAAAGGTCAAATTTCTTTTTTAATTGGTGTGCCAATATTATTTGAAGCGCTCTTGCGTAACCCCGCTTTTAAAGGAAGGATGTTGCGTAACTTACAT
>JAEWUY010000076.1 GCA_023396795.1 Bacillota bacterium
CACACATATATGGAAGGTGACATTTTCGCTGATTTTGATGTAACGGTTGTGACAGAACTTGGCGATTTATATTCCGATATTGGCATTTCTGATTTACTTCTTCCAGTTGAAGAAGATGATGCTCGCAATGTTTATCGTTCCAGCGGTGAAGGAAGCATCTATTTAAAAATTTATTTAGTTGAAGAAAACGAAAACGCTTATACAGAAATAGAAATTTCGAAGTATTTAATCAGCAGAATTTATACGTTTATTGATGAAACTACCGAGATTGAAATGAAAATCAAATATAGTGGAATATCAACCTCAAAGCCGAATCTCGCTGATTACCCATTAGCTGCTGACTAGAAGAATTAGATACTACATAACTACGGATAAGACCGTAGTTTTTTTTATTTTCAACTCCATTTTTACTTATCCTTTTGTCTTTTCTTGTTATCGGCTATTAAAATCACTATAATGTGGTTATTCCGATGACGAGGAGTTCATATCAGTTTTGTTGCTAGAGATTCATTGCTTGGTGGAAGATGAAAACAAAGCGATAAGTTGTCGCCTTCGAGGAAGAATAGGAATATTCCGTTACCCACGTTACGGGCTATGAGGTGCATATCGAATTGATATGAATTAAGGTGGTACCGCGCATTGAGCGTCCTTATGTGGACGCTTTTTATTTTTTGGAGGTGTTTTATGGCACTAGAAAAACGTTACAATCCCAAAGCTGTTGAAAGCGGCAAGTATCAACGGTGGAAACAACAAGGTTATTTTAAGTCGGGTTATATCAATAAACCGCCGTTTTGTCTTGTTATTCCTCCGCCTAATGTTACCGGCAAACTGCATTTAGGACATGCCTGGAATAATTCAATTCAAGACGTTATTACTCGATACAAAAAAGCCCAAGGGTTCGATGTTTTATGGTTACCCGGCATGGATCATGCCGGTATTGCCACACAAGCTAAAGTCGAGGAATTATTAAGGGCTGAAGGCAAAGACAAATATAAACTGGGACGTGAAAAGTTTTTGCAGGAAATGTGGAAATGGAAAGATCAGTATGCTCATTCAATTCATGAACAATGGGCAAGGCTAGGCTTAGCGCTTGATTATGATAAAGAGCGCTTCACCCTTGATGATAATCTTGATTTAGCAGTCCGGACTGTTTTTAAACGCTTATATGACAAAGGATTAATTTACCGCGGCGAACGAATTATTAATGTCGATCCCGAATTAAAAACCGCTTTGTCTAATATTGAAGTCGTTCATAAAGATGACAAGGGAAGTTTTTACTATTTTCGTTATCCAGTTGTGGGGCTCGATGAGTCAGTAATTATTGCTACAACACGACCGGAAACAATGTTTGGGGATGTCGCTATTTTCGTTAACCCAAGCGACACACGTTACACGCATCTAATTGGTCGTAGTGTCATTAATCCTGCTAACGAAAAGCCACTACCTATTATGGCTGATAATTATGTTGATAAACAATTCGGTACTGGAGTGATGAAATGCACTCCGGCCCATGACCCCAATGATTTTATTTTGTCGGAAAAATATAACTTACCAAAACCAAAGTGTATGAACATTGATGCGACGATGAACGATTTAGCCGGTGAATTTATTGGATTAGATCGCTATGTTTGTCGCGAACGTCTTCTTGAAAAAATTAAACAAGATGGACGATTTGTAAAAACCGATAAAATCGTTCACTCGGTTGGTCACAGTGAGCGTACTGATGCCGTTGTTGAACCGTATTTAAGCAAGCAATGGTTTATTAAGATGCGGCCTTTGGCAGAACAAGCATTATCACAAAGTGAAGTCGATTTCATTCCCAAACGGTTTCAGAAAATTTTTCGAAATTGGATGGAAAACGCTGAAGACTGGTGCATTTCTCGGCAGTTATGGTGGGGGCACCGTATCCCTGTTTATTATCATAAAATAACGGGAGAAGCGCTTGTGGCGATTGATCCTCCACAAAATAATAAAGACTATTATCAAGACGATGACGTTTTAGATACCTGGTTTTCATCTGCCTTGTGGCCCTTTGCGACACTTGGATGGCCAAATGAGACAGAAGACTTTAAGCGATATTATCCTAATTCTGTTATGGTTACTGCCTATGACATTATCTTTTTCTGGGTTAGTCGTATGATTTTTCAAGGTTTGGAATTCACACGAAAATCACCCTTTGAAACGTGTGTTATTCACGGATTAATTCGTGATTCTCAAGGCCGTAAGATGTCTAAATCATTAGGTAACGGCATTGATCCACTTGATGTTATTGATCAGCATGGCGTGGACGCTCTTCGTTACTTTTTATTAAGTGATACAGCTCCAGGACAAGACACACGTTATAGTGAAGAAAAAATTGTAGCGGGCAGTAATTTCTTAAATAAAATTTGGAACTCAGCTCGTTATGTTTTATCGATTCTCGGAGAAGATTTTAAACCCATATCTATCGATTATAAAAAGCTAGCCCCTCTTGAATTAGATATCATCCATAAACACGAAAAAACAATTCAAACTGTAACCCGCAATATGGATAAATACCAATTCTCAATGGCCCTTAAAAATTTATATGCCTATGTCTATGATGACTTCTGCGGTCAATATTTGGAAATGTCCAAAGTGACGCTTGGACTTGATAACAAAAAACAAGGCGAAAACGCTAAACAAGTTCTTTATCAAATCCTAAAAGATATTATTGTTATGATGGCTCCTTATACACCCTTTATAGCCGAAGAATTATATCTTTCCTTACCTATCCACCTTGACTCAGTTATGCTTGAAAAATATCCTCAGTCAATCAAGGTTCGCACCAATAAAAAAGACTTAGAAGCAGTTGGTGAACTTTATCGTGCAATTCAAGATATTAGAAATTATAAAGTAGAAAGAAATTTAGCCCCAAATTACCCGATAAATATAAAAATTCGGGCGAAAAGTGAACCTTTTGCGAATTTTTCTAAATATTTAGGTCGCTTCTCTTTTGCCAAAAATATTCAAGTAAATCCTGAGTTTCAGGCTGAAAGTGGCGATATCGCCTTTTTCTATCCGGGCTTTGATTTAATTATTGAAGAGTCAATTAATAAAGATGAATTACTCGCCAAACTTGTCCACGAAAAAGAAAAACTTGAGTTTGAGGTAACTCGTTGCGAATCTATGCTGGCTAATGAAAGATTCATCGCCAAAGCTCCGGCCGATAAAATCGCCAGCGAAAAAGAAAAATATACAAAGAATAAAGAGCTATTAGAATCTGTACTTAAAAAAATCAATCACCTTAAATAATTTTTACCAAAATCATCATTTTATCGTTTTGGCCTCCTATATATTGGTAGGAGGTCTTTTTATGAATTTACAAGTTATGAGTTTAGAAGAAATGGAACAGCACATCACTGGTGAAGCAATTACTTTATCGGCCGTTATGGCTATTGCAGCAATTGCGATTGTCGCCGTGGTTGTCTATCGTCTTTTTATGTCTGATAAAGGCTCAACAACTCTTCCGGGCGGATTTAAATTCGAATGGAAATAGCCAGTGCGAATTAAAGACCTGCCTTTAAGCGAAAGACCTCGCGAAAAGGCTCTTCGCCATGGAATCGAGACTTTAAGTAATATTGAGGTTTTAGCTATTATTATCGGCAGTGGAGTGCGTGACTGTAGCGCTCTTGATATTGCCGCTAAATTAATTGTTATCACAAATGGACTTCGTAATTGCGATATCGCAACATTTCATAAAATACAGGAAGTATCTGGCGTCAATCAAATTTCTGCATTGCGACTCAGTGCTGTTTTCGAACTTGTTCGACGAATTGAAAAAACGAAGTCCGAGCCCCCTCCTCGTCCTTTAAATGCCGAAGATATCTTTCATAAATATAAAAGTGAATTAGCTGACGAAACACAGGAGCAGCTGATTCTTCTTTTCTTGTCGCGAAGAGGCACGATTGTTCGCGAGAAAAGAATGTATAAAGGCACAGGTGAATATTTTCCGATTTCAGTTAGCGAAATTATTTCGGAATTATTAGCCAATCGCTGTTTATCTTTTGCCCTTGTTCATAATCATCCTAGCGGAGAAGCGACTCCCAGTGATGAAGACTTAATTTCGACTAAGGTCTTGGCCGATGAAGCCGCTCGCCTTCGAATAAATTTAAAAGATCACGTTATCATCGCTCAAGATACTTACTATTCTTTTGCTGAGCATGAGCTCATTAAAATGAGGGCTAAATAGAATAATTATTGCTTATTATCCTTTAACTTAGTTAAAAAAAGGTTGTCACTACTTTTGATTGTGTTTATAATAATTTCGTTGTCGCCTCACAAGCTACAACCGCATAGAAAAGGTTTCTAACAAATCGTTAACGATTGACCTCCATAGCGAGTCATTAGTGAATAAAGAAAGAGGAGGTAACCAATGTACGCAATTATTGAAACCGGCGGTAAGCAAATCAAAGTTGAAGTTGGACAAAAAATCTATGTTGAAAAACTAGCAGCTGATGTCGAAACAACTTACACATTTGATAAAGTCTTACTCATCGGAGATAAGAAGGCAAAGGTCGGTAACCCTTACGTCAAAGACGCAAGTGTCGTCGCCAAAGTCGTCAAACAAGGTCTTAGCAAAAAGCTCAGAGTCTTCAAATATCGTAACAAAACCAATGAGCGCAAGACTATCGGCCATCGTCAGCCATATACTTGTCTAGTCATCGAATCGATTAATGGGTAATTATGATTAAAGTCACTTACGAAACGGATAAAGGTCAATTTACTAGTCTTGAAGTCAAAGGTCACGCGCAAAGCGCTGAACCAGGAAAAGACTTAGTATGCAGTGCCGTTTCAGCCGTGACCTTCGGCGGGCTTAATGCCTTGGCTAATCCTTCTAAAACACTAGTTATTGAAGTGTCTGAAGGTTACGTCTTAATTACAAAAAAAGGCGCAATTGTTAAAGAAGATGAAATAGTTATTAAAACAATTCTTACGCAACTTGAAACAATTGCTCGCGACTATCCCAAGTATGTCAAAATCTCAAGAAAGGAAAAGTAAAGCAATGATTTATAAATTAAACCTGCAGTTCTTTGCTTCGAAAAAAGGTGTTGGCTCGACGAAAAACGGTCGAGATTCCCAATCTAAACGTTTAGGGGCCAAAAAATCTGATGGCGAATTCGCCACAGCCGGCTCGATTCTATATCGTCAAAGAGGCACGAAAGTATATCCCGGAGTTAACGCCATGCGTGGTGGGGATGATACCGTCTTTGCCACGGTTGACGGCATTGTCAAATTCGAGCGCGTTGGTAAATCCCGCAAACGCGTAAGTGTTTACGAAGTTAAGTAACTAATAAGATTAAGACCACAAAAATGTGGTCTTTTTTAATGCTTTTGTGCTTAAATATATGTATGGAAATTAACAAACTATCAATTATTGTCCCGTGTTATAACGAAGGCAAAAAAATTCGCCGTAATCTCGAAGAAAAAGTGATACCGTTTTTGGCTTCGCGAAAAATCAATTATGAAATCATACTCGTTAACGATGGATCAAAAGATAATACTAAGGAATTATTCAAACACTTAGTCTTGGAAAACGTTCGCCCTCTTGGCTATGATCAAAATCGCGGTAAAGGCGGAGCTGTCAAATTTGGCATTGAACAGGCAAGCGGGGATTATGTTCTTTTTATGGATGCCGATTTATCAACCGACCTTAAGGCTTTGGATTTAATTTATGCTGATAATGATAATGCCGACATGTACATTGGATCACGACATTTAAAAAATAGTGTTTTAGCTAAAAAGCAAGGCTTTATGCGTCGTTTTGTTGGTCGTTCTTGCCGAATCATCGTCAACACATCATTCAAATTTCGTTTTAAAGATACCCAATGTGGTTTTAAGGCCATTCGCACTGATTACGCTAAAGAAATGGCGAAACGCCAAATTATTAATGGTTTTGCTTTTGATGTTGAATATCTTTATATGGCGCGACTTAATAATCTAAAAATTAAAGAGTTACCCGTTATTTGGGAAAACGATGAAGACAGCAAAGTAAACACATTCAAAAGCAGTATTCGCTTTTTCAAAGATATTCGCATCATTAAGAAAAATCGGGCCAATTATCTTTTTGGCGGTAAATAGGTAAAAATATGTTTATTGATCGCGTTAAGTTAACAGTTAAATCTGGCAAAGGTGGCGATGGCATGATTGCTTTTTTGCATGAAAAATACATGCCTAATGGCGGTCCAAGCGGTGGTAACGGTGGGCGCGGTTCTTCAATTATTTTAAGAGCATCTAGTTCAATCAACACTCTTTTTGGTCTTTATCGCAAAAAAATTATTCGTGGCGAAGAAGGCGAAAAAGGTAACATCAAAAACCAATACGGACGTGGGGCTAAAGATGTGATAGTCGAGGTGCCGATTGGCACAATTGTCTACGAAGAAGAATCTCATAACTTTTTATTCGACTTAAATGCTGAGGGTGTTGAATATGTCATCGCCAAAGGCGGTCGGGGAGGTCGGGGTAATGCGGCATTTAAAAGTGCGCGTAATCGTGTTCCTCGCATTGCCGAAAACGGAGTTCCGGGCGAAGAAAAAAATATTATTCTCGAATTAAAATTACTAGCCGATGTTGGCCTAGTAGGCTTTCCCAATGTTGGTAAGTCAACGCTTTTAAGCGTTGTTACTAATGCCAATCCCGAGATTGCCGATTATCCATTCACGACGATTACTCCCAATTTAGGAGTTGTAAGTGTTGATAACTTAAATTCCTTCGTGATGGCTGATTTACCAGGATTAATTGAAGGGGCGCATTTAGGTAAAGGTCTTGGCTTAACTTTCTTACGTCATATTGAAAGATGTCGGGTTATTATTCATATGATTGATATGTCAGGAATTCGTCAACCATATGAAGATTATTTGGCGATTAATGCCGAATTAGAAAAATATGGATATAACCTCACAAATCGCCCCACGATTATATGTGCTAGCAAAATGGACGAAGATGGAGACGAAGAGCGCCGTCAAGAGTTAGAAAATAAATTGAAGACAAAAGTATATGGCATCAGCGCCTTAACTCATGATGGTTTAAAAGAATTAATGTTTGCTTGTAACGACTTATTGCAAAGTACTCCAAAATTTCCAATCGTTTCCAAAGAAGGAGCGGTGGAAACAGTTCGTATTTACGATGCCTATAAAGATGGTGCGGGTGATTTTGAAGTCGTACTTGAAAAAGAAGGCGTTTACCGAATTGTTGGCGAAAAAGTTGAAAGAACTTATCATCTAATTAATCTAAGTACCGACGAAGGTTTGATGAAATTAATGGTTTACCTTCGAAAAATTGGCGTAGAAGAACGCCTACAAAAAGTCGGTGCTAAAGACGGAGATACAGTCATTTTGTGTGACTTTGAATTTGAATATATTCAATAAAAGGAGGCCCTATGAAATTAGCAGAATACCTCGGTGAAATTGAAAAATTTCTTCGCCAATATTTAAGTGACTCACACGCTAAAGGATATGTCCTCGGTGTTTCAGGTGGCATTGATTCAGCTTTAGTTGCCGCGTTAAGCGTCAAAGCGGTTGGAAAAGAAAAAATATTTTGTTTGTTGATGCCCATTGATTCAAATCCTAATGATGTTACCGACGGAGTCGCGTTATGTAAAAAGTTCGAAATTGATTATCAAATAATTGATTTAAGCGAGGCTTATCACTCATTAATCGCCGAATATGATATTACTAACGATGAAGCGGGGACACTTGCTTTAAATAACACAAAAGTTCGTTTACGAATGGTGACTTTGTACGCTTACGCTCAAAGTCGCGGATCTTTAGTTTTAGGAACGGATAATGCTGATGAAATTCATGTCGGCTACTTTACAAAATATGGCGATGGGGCCGCTGACTTAGTGCCGATTGCCGAATTAACAAAAGGTGAAGTTTTTCAAGCCTCTAAACTATTGGGGGTTCCAGAAAGCATCCTCAGTAGAGTGCCGACGGCTGGCCTTTTTTCTGGTCAAACCGATGAAAGTGAATTAGGCGTGAGCTATGAAGAATTGGATCGCTACTTGCTTGGTTTAAAAGTAGACGAAAAAGTTCAAAAGCGTATCGCTTATTTACATCATATTAGTCAACACAAACGCGATCCAATTCCTCGTCCCAAGAAATTTATTCGCGACTAGGTTATAAGACTAATAACTTTTATATTATATATAGGTAGGTTAAGATTATTTAGATAGGATTAGTATGGACGAAAATCGAAACAATTTAACAATTGTCGCCGCCTTAATGGGCGCTGTTGCAATTTTAATTCTCATTCTCACTTTCGTCTTACTATATAGGTAAAAAATGTATTATTCATTCAAAGGCAACATTACTTCACTTCGTAAAGACTTCATCGTCATTGAAGTCGGCGGAATTGGTTTTCAAGTTTTTGTTCCTCACATTAACGAATATCAAAAAGGTGAGGAAGTTTTCATTTATGTTTATCAAGTCGTTCGTGAAGATGAACAATATCTCGTCGGTTTTAAAAGCGAATATGAAAAAGAAGCCTTTTTATCTTTGATAAGCGTTAAAGGCATTGGTCCAAGAACAGCGTTAGGGGCGATGAGTGCGACGAGTGCTGAGGAATTGTTTAACGCCATTGCGGCCAATAACATCACTTTTTTAAAAAAATTACCAGGCATTGGCGCTAAAGCTGCAAGCCAAATTATTCTTGATTTAAAAGGACAATTAACTGGTACCCCCTCAGGCAATCCGAATCAATATGATGAAGTTCGTGATGCCTTAAAAGGCCTCGGCTACAAGATCAAGGAAATCGAAAATGTTTTAGCCTCAATCAATGAAAAGGAAGCAACAAACGAGGATATTCTTCGTTTAGCACTTAAGAAACTTAAGAAATAATGGCAGATCGAGTATTAGACGCTAAAAAAAATATCAAAGAGGAAGAAGTTGAAATATCCCTTCGTCCCAAATTTTTAAACGAGTATGTTGGCCAAGAAGAATTAAAGGCTAATCTCCGCGTTTTTATGGGCGCGGCCTTACATCGTGATGAAACGCTTGATCATGTCTTGCTCTATGGTCCGCCAGGACTTGGTAAAACAACCCTTGCTTATGTCATTGCCAATGAGATGAAAGGCAACATCCGTGTTATTAACGGACCTTCTATCGAACGATCTGGGGATTTGGCTTCTATTTTGGCCGATCTAAAAGCTGGCGATATTTTATTTATTGACGAAATTCATCGTTTACCAAGAATTGTTGAAGAAGTTTTATATGGAGCGATGGAAGATTTTAAACTATCGATTTTAATATCACGTGAACAAGGTTCAAGCACTTTGAATCTTCCTTTAGAACCCTTTACTTTAATTGGTGCCACAACACGGGCGGGAGATTTAAGTTCCCCGCTACGCAGCCGTTTTGGAATAACCGAAAAAATTAATTTTTATAGTGAAAAAGAAATTGAAGGTATTGTTCGTCGCACATCAAGTGTTCTTAAAACAGGAATAGACGAGAAAGCCGTTAAACTTATTGCTAAGCGCAGTCGCGGCACACCGCGAATCGCCAATCGCCTTTTTCGACGTGTTCGCGATTTTGCCAACTACGAAGGCAAAAATACTATCGATGAAATTGATGCTCGTAAAGCCCTTGAAGCTTTGAAGGTTGATAATTTAGGATTAGACGATGTCGATATTCGCTATTTGACAGCTATTATTGATCGTTTTCATGGTGGTCCAGTTGGCCTTGAAGCGGTGGCCTCGGCAATTGGCGAAGAAATTATGAACTTAGAAGATGTTTATGAACCATATTTATTACAAATCGGTATGATAAACCGCACTCCGCGAGGCCGAGTTGCGACTGAAAAAGCTTATGAACATCTTCATAAAAATCATCAAAAAAGACTTTTTTAAAGGAAGATAAAAAGTTACTTTTCATCATTTATTTTTATTAAAAGAGACGCGTTTAATCGCGTTTTTTTGCACCATTAGTGATGAAAATTTCTCGTTGCATTACTTTTATAAAAGTAGTATGTTATATAAGCAAGCGTAAATTAATCTTTTAATTTAAATTTCTCGCTTCGGAAAAGTGATATCTCTCACATTATCGGAGGACCACCATGCGTCGACTTATTGCTTACATTGCTCTCGCCGTTTCTTCTCTTATCGCCATCGGCGTTGGCATTAATCCTATTATGTCTCAAGGCGTTAACAATCTTGACTTCCGCGATGGACGTCAATTCGTTTATCAACTTTTTGATCGAACCGATAGTGAACTTGCGATTGAAGAAGAAGATGCCGCTAAAAGCGTTGCTCAAACCATGGATGAAAGACTTAAAACATGGGGTGTTTCTAATTACAAAGTCGAAATTGAAGGCAACGACATTGTTCGCGTATCATTAACCGCTAAAAACGACACTGAATACGATTACTTACAAAAATATCTTGGCTTTAGTGGTCAAGACTTTTCTATCGCCACTAAGGATGAACAAATTCGTTTAACACACGAGGAAGTTTTTGCTGATAGTGAAGCCTATATTGTTTATGAAGGATATGCTCCTTATGTGATTATTCCTTTAAGCGATCCCTCAGCTTTTAAAGCTTTGGTTAACGCTGCCGACGGAGCTTTAGCAGAAGAAACGACCGACGTGCAACCTCGCGTTAACACTCCAAAAGCTAAAGCCGAAGGTGAAGAAGAAACTTCCAATGAACCCAATGTCTTTTTATGGGCTAACTGGGAAGAAGGCGAAGATTTTGAAGAAGCGCAAAGCGATCAAAAAATCGCCGATAAAATCATCGCTCAGTTTTTATCAACGAACATTTATTATGGAGATAGTGATGTCGCTGAATCAGAAATCCAATATCTAAGTGGCTTTGCCGATGAAGAAGGTAATTATGACACTTCTAAAATCCGCCAAGCTAATAACTTAGCTAACTATGTTAAAAATCTATTTAATTCGACGGCATATGATTATGAAGTTACCAATATTTTCACGACGCCAATTAACTCTAATGTTGAAAGTATTTTGACATATGGCATGTCGGTGAGCCTCTCGGTTAGCAAAACATTAATTGCCACCATCGTTGTAGCAGCGGTTGTCGCCTTGGTTCTTGCTTTCTTCTTTCGACTGGGCTCAATTGCCGTTATTACTTCAACGGCCATTTCCTTCTTTACGACTCTCGCTATTTTCGTCGCTTTTAGTGCCGAGTTTAATATTGCGGGTTTAATCGCTTTAGTTTTTGTTGCCGCCGCTTCATTAATGGCTGGCATTTTACAATTAACAAAATTTAAAGAAGAAGTTTATCGGGGTCGGAACTTTAAAAAAGCCAATACCGAAGCCGCCAAAGCTATGACTGTTCCATCCATTGATATCGCTGTTATTTTAGTTTTAGTTGGTGTACTCAGCTATATTATTGGCGGATCGCTTGTTGCCTCATTTGGAACAATGCTTGTTATCGGGGCTGTTATCGGCTTAGTTGTTAACCTCGTAGTTTTAAGAGTTATGATGTGGCTAGTAACTAACACAACGTCTTTGCAAGGCGTTAATAAAGTCTTCAATATTGAAGATAAAAATGTTCCTAACCTTTTAAAAGAAGAAAAGCAAACATATTTTGGTCCTTATCAAGATCGTGATTTTACTAAACGGGCCAAACCAGTCGCAATTGGAGTCGGAGTTTTCTCGGCGATTGCTTTAACAATGATGATTGTCTTCGGAGCTCTAAATGGATCAATTTATAATGTTGATGCCGCCTATCAGGAAACATCACGCGCCTACATTACAATCGTTAGCGATAGTCCAGTTGTTGACGGTGTTTCGTATGTTGAAAACGAAATTTTAGCAAATGTTTACGTAGATGATGCTCTCGTCTCTTATGGCGACATTGAACATGAAACTCGTGAAGACTATGATGCTGAAACAACAATTACTACAACTTATAACTATTATATAGTTAATTTTAACGAACTCTATACAGGTGAAGAAGTTGCTTATTATCTTGATGGCGATATTCAAACTTTAACTGGTACGCTTGAAGAAGTGCTCGACGGCTATGTTGACACCATAGAAGGTGGCGAAGGACAAGTACGGATTAAGTTATCAGAAAATATTGTTTCGCAACCCTCAACAACTTATATCGCCTTAGGTGCTCTAGCCGGTGTGGCTTTAGTCGCTTTCTACTTTGCCTTCCGTTATCGCGTATCGCGAGCTTTAGCTGCTTTAGGCATCAGCGCGATTGCTTCATTTGCAACCCTTGGTTTCTTTGTGATCACGCGAATTGCAACGACTCCAGTTGTCGCCTTAGTTATTCCGGCGATTGCCTTGTTCACACTATTAGCTTCGCTATATTTCTTAACCCGCGAAAAAGATCTTCTTAAAGAAGACCGTTCTAAAGAAAAGACAATGGCCGTTCGCAAAGAGATTATGGTTAAGGCCACGGCCTTAGCGGCCGGACCATTATTCGTGTTTGGAATTATTATGTCTTATTTTGCCATTAACTACTTTGGCTTTGGACCAGTTTCATTTGCAGCTTTGTTTGGCGGAATGCTCCTTGGTGTGGCTTTAAGCGTTCTTCTGGTTGTTACTTTGCTTGGTCCCTTGGCCCTCTTCTTGGAAGGCGTCATTGCCAAGATTGTTGCTCGCGTACGCGTCCCACGCATTCGCCGTAGTAAGAAAAAAGGACCCGTTAAGTCAACATCCAGCGAACCCGAAGAAACAATCTTTATCGGCATTAACGATTAATCGCAAAGGGCTACTTTATGTAGCCTTTTTTGATACTTAAATTTATGGATTTTTTTACCGAACTTCTTCATTATTATCATTTAAACGCGAGCGATTATGCACAATTGACGCGACCTTTAACTTATGATGATATTCGTTTTGACCATCGTGTTGACGGCTTAAAATCTATTGTTGATCGTATTCATCAAGCAATCGCAAAAAATGAGAAGATTATTGTTTATGGTGATTATGATTGCGATGGGATTATGGCGGTTTCAATTATGGTCAAAGTATTCGAGATGCTAGGCTATCCCGTTAATTATTATGTACCCAGTCGTTATATTGATGGCTATGGATTAAATACGAAACGGGTCGAAGAAATAGCTACAAAAGGCTATTCGCTAATTATTACCGTTGATAATGGCATCAGTGCCTTTGAAGCAATCGATTTAGCGAAGAGCCAAGGCATCGATACGATTGTTGTCGATCACCATGAAGTTCAAGACAAACTGCCTAATGCCTATGGCATCTTGCATCCCTTTGTCTGTAAATTGGGAAATATCGCCGCGAGTGGAGGCTTTATGTCGTTTGTTTTGGCCACGGCTTTATTAAATCAAGTTGATCCATATTTATTATCGCTGGCTGGCATTTCGACAGTTTCTGATATGATGCCTTTATTATCGTACAATCGCGATTTGCTTCGCCTGGCCATAGAGGCGATGAATGATAATCATTTTCCGTCAATTGTCAAATTAACCGATGGCAAAGAAATTGATGAGAAAATAATTGCCATGGAAATCGCGCCCAAAATTAATGCTATTGGCCGAATGGACGAAACAACAAATATCAATCGCCTTATTAAGTTTTTTATTACGACAAATTATCAAGATATCGAAACATATGGCACTTTTATCGATTCAATAAATGATTCACGTAAAGTCTTAACTAAAGAAGTCGTTGAATCTCTTGAACAAATTGGCGAGGAACCTGGCATTGTTTTAAAACTAGATATTAAAGAAGGATTAATTGGTTTAATTGCCAATCGTTTAGTTAATGAATATCAAGTGCCAACAATCATCTTTACAGTTGATAGCGTCGACAAACAATTACTAAAGGGCAGTATGCGTTCTAAAGAAGGTTTTAATATTACAAAAGCTTTTGACAGTTTAGAAAAATATTTAGTGACTCATGGCGGTCACGCCTTTGCTGGCGGACTGGCCATTCGCCAAAACGATTTTGAAGACTTTAAAAAAGACTTTCTCATCTTGGCCGACAAGTATCGTTTCACGGAAGTTGAAAAAGACACAATTACCATTTCTCTAAATGACGTAAATATGCGAAATTATGAAATCTTGAGTACTTTTTCGCCTTTTGGCGAAGGCTTTCGAGAACCTGAGTTTTTGCTACGAGGTTTAAAGACGGCGAATCTAAGTTTTATATCAAACGACAAACACCTTTCGACGATCATCGGAATGAACGCCAAGATTCTTGGCTTTAATCTTCCCCGTGAAGAAGTTATGAGGCAACAATATGTGATGTTGATAGGCAATCTCAGGTTAAATGAGTTTCGGGGCCGCTACAGCCTTGAATATCGTGTCTCTTCATATCGCCCCGATAACTTGCTATGATTTAAATATCTCATTAACAATAAAAGTATCCAGAGGATGGATGAAGCGCGGCCTATCATGGTCTTACTTTCATTATTCACTGGTAAAATATAAAGGAATGTCGCGGAACCTCTAAAATTTTACTACTGCTTGACAGTCTGATTATCATACTGAGGACGCGACTTCCCCATTAAACGTCATTTGTAGGATAAGGCTTTGACCTTCTATTTGAGATATTA
>JAEWUY010000052.1 GCA_023396795.1 Bacillota bacterium
GCTGATCGCATTTTAGGCATGGGCGATGTCGTTAGCTTAGTGGAAAAAGTTCAAGAAGAGCTCGACGAAAAGGAAATGAAAAAATCCGTCAATCGCATGATGTCGGGCAAATTTGATTTAGAAGACATGCTTAACCAAATGAAGCAAATTCAAAAGATCGGTTCACTTGGAGGCATTATGGCAATGATTCCAGGAATGCCAAAATTAAGCGATGAGCAAAAAGCTCAGGCCGAAAAAGAAATTGCGAACTTAGAAGCTATTTATAATTCGATGACGCCAGAAGAACGCAAGCATCCGGAAATTCTTCGTAATTCGCGAAAAGTGCGTATTGCCCGTGGTAGTGGTAAAACGAATGCCGATATTAATCGCATTATTAACAAATATGAAAAATCAAAAGAGATGATGCGCAAAATGGGGCAAATGCAAAAAGGTAATAAAATGCCACCCGGCAGTTTGGGCGGCTTTGGTGGGTTAGGCTTTTAATTATCGTTTATTTTTTGATAAACTTTGCGCCTTTTTCAAGGGCGCTTTTTTCCCATTTGGGCGTTTCATTATTATCAATCTCTTGGAGAAGTTTGTGATCATTTTTATCAAGATTCAAATCTTTAAATAAATCGGGACGATGCTTGCGCGTTAACGCCAACGATTGTTTGCGACGCCACTTATTAATTGCGCTATGATTACCAGAATACAAAATATCCGGAACTTTTTGACCTTCAAAATCGTATGGTTCGGTGTATTGGGGATACTCCAATAAATTACTCTCAAACGATTCTTCTTCTAAGGATTCATTAGTGATGGCCCCTTTTTGCAAACGAACAATTGAATCAGTAATGGCCATCGCCGCAACTTCCCCGCCCGTCAAGATATAATCGCCAATAGATATTACCTCGTCAACATACTTATTTAGTCGTTCATCAATTCCTTCATAATGTCCGCAAATAATGATTAAATCTTCATGAATCGCGAGTCTTTTTGCTATTTTTTGCGAATAAGTGCTACCTCGAGGCGATAATAAAATCACGTAGCTATTTGCTTTTTTAATATGATTTATGGCATCCACTATGGGCTGACATTTCATAATTAAACCAGCCCCTCCACCGACAGGAGGAGTGTCGACGCGATGATAGCGATCATGGGTGAAATCGCGAATGTTTATTGTCTGAATTTCGACGGCTTTTTTTGCCAAGGCACGTTTAATAATCGAGCTTTCTAGGAAGCCTTTAAACATTTCTGGAAAGAGAGTTAGTATCGTGATTTTCATAACATACCATCAATGATTTTAACGACGATGGCCCTTTGTTCAATATTAACATCTTTAATGAAAAAAATAATAAACGGGACAAGAACATCATTACCATCTTCTCTACCTATTCGTAAGGTACGATGGGCTGGATAATCTTCGACCTTTTTAACTATACCGATGAGTGTTAGGTTTTCATCAAAAACCTGGCAACCGACTAAGTCATCATGAAAGAAGAAACCTTTCGGCAAATCTTCTTTTTCTTTGGCGACAAGTAGAGAATAGCCAATGTATTTTGCTGCCTCATCAATATTATTTATATTTGCGAAAGATAAAACATAGCGATCTGTCGCCTTGCGAGCGGTTAATATTTTGGTCTCAAAACTATCGGAATTGTCCTCGTCATATAAAGTAACGAGTTGCCCCTTTTTAAAACGTTTATTAGGAAAATCGGTAATTACAAAAACTTTGACTTCACCACGAAGACCAACAGTATTTGTAATTTTGCCAATTGTTACTTTTTCCATAATATAAAAGAGAACGGGGATTAATCCTCGTTCTTTTCTTCAAACGACTCAAATTTGAGATGAATCCGTTTGTTTTCGGTTTTGCCGGCTACCGCCAATAGTTCGCGAAGAGCGTTAGCAATCGAACCTTTGCGGCCGATCAAACGAGCGGTGTCTTCGTTTTCGGCGACGATTAATAAGACAACCTCGCGTGGTGAATCACTCGGAAGTTCACGAATCATGACGATATCCTTGTTTTCAACGATAGGATCGATCAAGGCGTGAATAATCTTCTCGTAATCCATTACTTATCTCCTTTGACTGCTTTCTTGCTTTCAGCGAGTTTACTCATCAAGCCTTTTTTCGTGAAGAGAGTACGAATAGTATCGGAAGGGGTAGCCCCTTGACGTAACCATTTTAAAGTAACTTCTTCATCAATAATGGCATTTTCAATTCCTTTGGCAGGATCGAAGTAGCCTAATTGTTCAATGTAGCGACCATCACGGGCAGACCGTGAATCGGCGACAACGATACGAAAGAATGGATCTTTATGGCGACCAACTCTAGTTAATCTAATTTTTACTGACATTTTCTTGCTCCTTTTTCCGAGAATAACTTTATTATAAATAACATAAGGTGTCAAGCAAAAATACTTGACAGTCAAAGGGCGATAATTCTTTCTTGTCAACCAAATATTTATTTGGTAATATAACTAAGCGCGTGAAAGTGCGCTGCGGACGGTCCGCTGTCATAATTTGGGACATGAACGCCTTAAGAAATCACATGAAAAGGAGGATCATATAATGAATCCCAACATCGTTAACGAAGTAACGGCTTCACAACTCAAGTCTGATATCATTGATTTTAGTTCAGGTGACACAGTCAAGGTTTTCGTTCGTATTATCGAAAACAAAAAGGAACGTCTTCAAGCTTTTGAAGGTGTCGTTATGCAACGGCGTGGTTCTGGAATTAGCGCGACATTTACCGTGAGAAAAATCTCATCTGGTGTCGGCGTTGAAAGAACTTTTTCGCTTCATTCACCGGCTATCGCCAAAATCGAATTGATTAAAAGAGGCAAAGTGCGCAGAAACAAAATCAACTATCTCCGCAAGTTGTCCGGTAAAGCTGCTCGTATTAAAGAAATTCTTTAATAAATTCGCAATAAGAGGCTCCCGAGATTCGGGAGCTTTTCTTATGAAATTACTTTTAAAACCAAATTGGTTTTATTGTAAAATATTATTCACGTATTATACTTAATCATAGATATTTATGGTCGACTCATATCTTGAACCTAATGGTAACCCTAAACATGATCGCAAGATTCGCAAGGAACTTGGTATTAAGCGATCGCCTTTACGCATTCTTTTAAAGGTCCTATTTTCTTTTTTCTTCATAACCGCCTTATTGGTTGGTAACGTTATTATTTTTCATAATCTTTACTACAAATCATTTTTTGTTAATGGTCAATCAATGTACCCAACTTTAAATGGTAATGCGACTTATAGCGATGGCACTTTAATTGGCGAACGACAAATTCGCCCTGATGATGGCAATATCGTCGAATATGGCATTATGGACACTCACCAAGTAGCAATTAAAGGTATTCGCCGTTTCGATATTATTATTACCGCCTACTCTTCTGGCGATTTAAAAGACAAAATTAAAAGGGTTATTGCTATGCCTGGCGATACTTTTTATTTTGTTAGCACGTCTCCTGGAGAAGCTACAAACGGTGATTTATACATTATTCCTGATGGTGAAACAGATGGCGTTCTTATTCCTCAAACTTTTGGCGATGAAGATATTTTAAGAGCCAAAGATTATAGTGGGGCTTATGTTCCCAAAGAAAGTAATCCCTTAACTCTAGAGGACAACGAATACTATGTTATGGGTGACAATCGACCTGATAGTAGTGACTCGAGTTCGGCTGGACCAATTTTGTATGAGTATATTAAAGGCGTCGCAATCGCAATCGAAGGAACTTGTACATTAGTTTGTTCAAACGGCGAGTGCCGCGCTGAGCAAGTAAATTTTCATTGGCCTCGTTCATTAAGGTGGCAAGATGCCTAATATTCACTGGTTTCCGGGTCATATGAATCGCGCTTTGCGCGAAATTGCCGAGAAAGCCTCACTCGTAGATTTAATTGTCGAACTTCGGGATGCTCGTGCTGTTTTAAGTTCGGCGAATAATGACGTGATTGATATAATCAAAAACCGCAAACGACTTATCGTTTTGACCAAAAGCGATTTAGCTGATGACCAGCAAACACGTAAATGGCTAAGTCATTTTAAGGAGCAGGGTCTTAATGCGATTGGTGTTAACCTTCTGCTTGGTAAAGATATTAGTCGCCTCATCAAAGAGATTACCGCTCATGATAGTGAAAAACGGCGTAAAGAAGCCACTAGAGGCATGAAGCCCCAGCCTTTAAGGATAATGGTGGTCGGGGTTCCTAACGTCGGTAAATCAACGCTCATTAATAAACTTGCAAAGAAAAAAGCTGCCCAAGTCGAAAACCGCCCCGGTAAGACAAAAGCTCAACAATGGATTAAAGTCGGAAATGAATTTGAACTCCTTGATACACCAGGGGTTCTACCGATGAAATTCGCCTCGCCAGAATTTGCAATTAATTTAGCCTTACTGGGAATGGTAAAAGAAGAAATTTTACCGATTGAAGAGCTCGCTATGAAAATAATTAGTTATTTACGTCAAAACTTTATTGAACAATTTGTCTTGGCTTATAATCTTGATAATATTCAAAATCTTGATGACCGCGCTATTTTGAAAGCAATTGCCTTTCGAAGCGGAGCTTTAAGCGGTGGAGAACCCGATATAAATCGGGCAACAATGATGCTTTTAAATGATTTTCGTAACGGCAAAATTGTGCGACTTAGTTTAGAGACAATTTAATATGACTCTGACTTACGAAGATTGTTACTATTCGAAAACTATTAAAAACATCGCCGGTGTTGATGAAGCCGGTCGAGGACCACTGGCTGGACCGGTTGTTGCTTGCGCGATCGTGCTCCCGCGCACGTACTTAAATAATGAGGTTAACGATTCTAAGCAACTTTCCGATAAAAAAAGACGGCATTTATACGAAGAGCTAACGACCAAGTGCCTCGCTTATGGAATCGGAATCGTTAGTCCCGAAACAATTGACGAAATCAATATTTATCAAGCCTCGAAATTGGCAATGAATTTAGCCTTAGCCAATCTCAACATCAAGGTCGATATGATTATGACTGACGCCATGCCGCTTCAAGGCTATGACGTTCAGGTATTTGACATTATTAAAGGAGATTGCAAAGTTCGTGCCATCGCCGCGGCTTCAATTATCGCTAAAGTAACTCGAGATAACATCATGCTCGACTTGCATGCTAAATATCCTCAATATGGATTTGATAAGAATAAAGGCTATCCGACGAAAAGCCATGTTCAAGCTTTAAATAAATATGGACCGATCCTCGGCGTTCATCGGCAAACTTATGGTCCTGTGGCCCGTTATAACATTCAAAAAGTAAGTTTGCTTTAAGTAGATAATATTCTCGCGCTTCCTCCCTTATATATTAAGAGGAGGTTTTTATTATGACCGGACGTGATATCTTGATTTTTCTAGCTATGAAATACAAAGGCTGTTGGGATGATATTTATGGGGCGATTAAGCGCAAGGAACCAATCGATGATAATCACTACAATGACTTAATGGCGACTTTAAAGGCTAATACCTTAACAATTATTGATAAGAATTACCCCGAACACCTAAAGCAATGTCATAAGCCACCATTTGTCCTTTTTTATTATGGTGATATCTCGCTATTGCAGCGTCCTCATGAAACGATTGCTTATATCGGAAGTCGTAAAGCAAGCGATTATGGCAAGAAGATGGCCCGCCTTATCGTTTCGGAACTAGCCAAGAAGATGGTGATTATTTCCGGCATGGCGAAAGGAATTGACACTGTCGCTCACGAAACAGCAATCAACGTTAAAGGAAAAACGATTGCCATTCTTGGTTCTGGCATTGACTATTGCTATCCTCGCGAAAACATTGAACTATACAACACTATCAAAAGTCAGCACCTTGTAATCAGTGAGTATCCAAATAGGACCGATCCTGATCAAAGTCAATTTCCGCTTCGTAATCGCATTATTGCCATGTTGGCGAAATCTGTCGTAGTCGGTGAGGCTGATGTTAAATCTGGGACTTTAATTACGGTCAGTTATGCCCTGTCTTCTGGTCGAGATGTATGCTGTGTTCCGTATCCTGCCGATATAGCTTCAGCGTGCAATAGTTTAATTAAGCAAGGCGCTAAACTGGTGGAATCGGCCAAAGATGTATATGAAGAAATGGGAATTGAGATGGTTGAAAAAGATTTACTTAGTTCTCAAAATTTTAACTAAATATATTTAAAGGAAATAAGTATTTACTTTAATAAGAAGGGGTAATTCAAAGCGATTGACAAACACCATACAGAACTCTATATTTATCAATTGTAGATCGAGGACTAACATGAAACTTGTAATTGTCGAATCGCCGAAAAAGAGTGAATCCTTCAGCCGTTATCTTGGCACGGGTTTTACTATTTTGGCGACCCAAGGTCACTTACGTGACTTGGCGACCTCAGGAAAAGGTGGACTCGGTGTCGATATTGAAAATAACTTTAAACCTAATTACAAATTAATGCCGAAAAAGGCTGGAATTTGGGAAAAAATCCGTGCAGAGGCCAAGAAAGCTGATGAAGTTTTGCTAGCAACCGACCCGGACCGCGAAGGGGAGGCAATCGCCTGGCATTTAGCCGACATGCTAAAGCTTCAAATTGAAAAGACCAAACGCCTTGAATTTCATGAAATTACTCGTGACTCTATTCAAGAAGCCATTAAAGACCCACGGATTATCGATATGAACCTCGTCAACTCGCAAGAGACGCGACGGATTCTCGATCGCATTATAGGTTTTAAACTTTCGGCATTAATGCAAAAGAAACTTGGTTCGCCTTCGGCGGGCCGTGTCCAATCCGCGACTTTAAAGATGATTTCAGATCACGAAAAAGAGATTATGAAGTTCGTTCCAGAAGAGTACTGGGAAATTACTTCGACAATCGAAGTTTGTGGACAAGAATATACATTAAAACTACATAAGGTGAATGGGCGCGTTCCGACAATCGCAAATCAACAAGAAGCTGAAGCGATTTTTGCTAAACTTGGCGAGACTTTGACAATTGAAGAAATTGTTAAAAAAGTTCGAAGTGTTCCGAGTAAACCCCCCTTTAAAACTTCAACACTTCAACAAGAAGCTTCGAATCGTTTTCACTTTTCGACTTCAAAAACGGCTTCAATTGCCCAAAGTTTATATGAAGGTATTACCGTCGGAGAAGAACATGTCGGTTTGGTAACGTATATTCGCACTGATTCGACACGCTTAAGCGAATCTTATATTCAACGAGCTCGTAGTTATATAACGGATAATTTTGGAAGCGAATATATAGGATTTGTTAAAAAAGAAAAAGCCTCACCATTAGGACAAGACGCTCACGAAGCGATTCGCCCCACCGGCAATCATCGTACCCCTAATAGTGTTTCTAAGTATTTATCATATGATCAGTTAAGACTTTATCGCCTGATTTATAATCGCGCTCTTGCCTCTTTGATGTCTGATGCCAAAGAAGAAGTATCCACAGCGATTTTAAAAAGCGGGCAATTAGAATTTAAACTTGAAAGCAAAAAAATCCTTTTTGATGGTCATCGTCGTCTTTACGAAGATAATGAACCAGATTTTATTTGCACACCTTCAATGCAGGAAGGGACAAGTTTTAAAATCATTAAAAAGGAAAAAGTTCAAAAATATACGACTCCGCCCGCCCGTTATAGCGAAGCTAAAGTCGTTCAGTTGATGGAAGAGGCCGGCATTGGACGACCTTCTACATATGCTTCAACCATTCGTCTTTTACTTACTAGAAAGTATATCGAATCGACAAAAGAAGGTCTTAAAGCGACAGAGCAAGGCATTAAAACAGCTACGGTTATCGCTAAATATTTTCCAGAATTTGCGGACATTAATTACACTGCCAAAATGGAATCGGATCTTGACCAAATTCAATTCGGCAAAACGCACCACTTAGAAATGTTACAAGCTTTTTATGGTCCCTTTAATGACAAAGTTAAACAAGCGTATGACATCGTTTATAAAGAGCCACTGACAAGCACAGGTGAAAACTGTCCGTTATGTGGAAGCCCACTAGTCATTAAAAAAAGTAAACACGGAGAATTTGTCGCTTGTAGTTCTTATCCGACTTGTAAATACATCAAAAAACCAGAAAAGACTTTACCACAATTCACTGGTGAAAATTGTCCAGAGT
>JAEWUY010000105.1 GCA_023396795.1 Bacillota bacterium
TAATTAGACAGTAAGACCGTAAATCTTGAGGTCGATATCAAAGACACCACCGATGGCATCATTAATCGTATCGGCATCTTCACCTTCTAACCAAGCGCGGAAGGTAACATCAGCGGTCGTAGCGGTTGATAAATCAGCAATAGCGACGGTACCGGCATCAGCAGCAGTAACGGTTGTGTATGTAGCAAAGCTATTAACAACGCCAGTTAAGGCAACACTATCAAAATTAGCGACTGAATAAAGTGTGCCACTAGCTGGAGTGATGTAGTTATAGGAAGCATCGCTATCTGGAGCGTAAACAAGGATAACATCACCAACGCTATCAAGAACGGCTAAACGTGAGCCAAGAACGGCTTGCTCATCTTCGGGATCTTCATCAGTATGGGCTGTGATTTCGGTTCCAGCGCCTAAATAAACTTTCATACCGCTTGTACCAACCTCATCACGGCTAATGGTAAGAGTAAAGTCAACATAGTAACCATCGGCATCAGTTTCGCCAACTTGGACGATTTCGTAAGCAACGCGAGCACCTGGAGCGTCAAGAGCGGCATTCCAACTTGGTTTGTAGAAATCAACGCCATCACTGGAAACATCAGTGACTTTGTTGGCACCAGTTAAGGAAATAACGTTACCAACAGTGTTGTTGACGATACCAGAGTTAAGTGAACTTTTATAAGCAACGGTTAAATTATTGTCTTGAGTTTCGACTGTCGCGCTATTAAAAGAAAGCGAGGCGTTTTGCGTGGTCGTGAACCAAGCAAAGGTGGTGCTGGTAGCGGCGATACCGCTAAAAATGGCTAGTCCGATCGATGTAAGTAGTACTTTATTTTTGTTATTCATGATTAAAATCCTCCTAGAGATTTCCCCTTTCATTTTTGAAGGGTGTGAGACGTCAATGTTAATGGGACATTGGCCTCAAAGCGGGCAATTCGCTCCTTGATTCCAGCCATACGAGGGAGGTGCAGTTGGATCAAGCACCATTATTATAGAACGTTTTTAAGCAATTGTGCAAGTAATATGTTTGTTATTTATAACAAAGAATATGTTTAGAAAAAATATATTTCGATTTTTTACGTTTTTTTATGCAATTACGACTTGCTAATCACGATACTGTTTAACGTAAACTGCAATCCTTGATAAACGTTGGAGTTGCCACTTGGCGATTTGTCAAAATAAACGATTCCGCCATCTTGTGAGACGTAATCATAAAATGTTGAAGAATCACCACTAAATTCAATGGTAATAAAGAAGATTCGCGTTTGCGTTCCCTCTTGATTTACCAATGGCGACGTCGCCAAAGAATGAGCCCCTTCTGAACCATCAAATTTATCACTGCTGGGACTTGACGCTTCGACAAAACCAGCTGCCAAAGTTGATTTCGTCGCATTATCAACATCACCATCAATTGCAATAGCGTAAATATTAATTGCCGAGGCTAAAGAGATAGCTTCCTCGGTATCAACATCATAAAAAAACGATGAAGGCGGAGCGTCGAAACTAGCAAGAGTAACATCAATGGTTTGCAGTGAAGAAACATCCTGGGCATACACCTCGAGAGCGTATGTTAAACGATATTTTGGTTGTTTGATTGGTAGTAATAATTCATGAAAATTGGAAGAGACAGGTAAGAATTCACTTCCGTAGTTAGTAACGGTTGCATTAGTGTCACTACTAGAATAATCAGGGCCATGGTAACCTTCTTCGCCATTACCGACATAGTATTTAAGTGAATAAGTTAAACCTTGTTCCACCGCCACATTTAAGACGTCGAGATTTTGCGAGCGAGTAAATACAAACCAAGCGTACGTCACATAGCCAAGCGAACTTAAAGCAGCCGCTAAAGAAAATAGCGACATGCCCAGTTTGATTTTAATTTTTGTGGCGTAACTCGTTTTCTTAACCATTAGCTAACACCGCCTGTGTATAACCACTAGTATTTTTTAATTCCCATCCTGATCCGGTCGGGATGTTGTGATATCCATAAACTTTTGATAACGTCCACCACTGGGCGTTTGAACGATAAAAACGATAGGTAGCGGAAGTTCCGGGTGATAAGATGCCTGTTCCTACATCAAAATAAACGCGAGTTTCACTACCTTTATTCCAATCGCTCCACTCACCAGCAGCATAAGTTGGAATCGTATAAAGATAATCGACATCCGCAATTTGTCGGCTTAACGTTCCATCTAAAGAGGTAAACATTAAATCGAGCTGCAAAATATTTAAAGAAAAGGGGTCATAAGTAAATTGACGGTTAGAATAGTAATGAGTATTTGTGTCATTAAGGGTGTAATTTGGCACAGTTGTATCAAGTTCTTTACCAACCCCTAAACCAAGCATCAAGTTAAAATCAGATGAAAAAGCATATTTTTCAAGATTGACCTCAAAAGATATTTCATATTGTAAAAGTCGATTAGTTAAAGGTAAGCCCGTTTCCGTGTCGGTCTGGACAATAGGATATGAATTTGGGTTATAAACTGGCAAACCCTCATCGTTGGTAATTGTATTTAAATTTCGCCATTGATCATAAGCAACATACTCAAAAATAGATGGAATGCCAATGGCATCTGGGTTCCAGCCATTGTACATAATTTGGAATTTATTGGCCGTACTTCCGGTTGCAACATAAGTGATAGCAATTTTTGCTTCATAACGTGTTTCTTTAGTCGAGAAGAAGGCTCCCCAGCCTCCAGCAGTTTCAGCACTTAAGTACATCCAAATCCCGTTTTTTAAAAAGAAATCTTTTTCCAAACGCCCCAACCATGTTCGGTTTGTGTAAACATGGGCTGATAACGGTTCGTTGACTAAAGACATCGCATCCTGCGTTAAAGTTATGGGATTGCCAAGTCCGTCTAGTTCGCCGGTTTGATATGTTGTTGAGCTATTAGAAAGTCCAGGATAAAAGCGAAGATAAGATGTTTCGGTCGGGTCTTGAATTGAATAATATTTTGATACTTCAATTGCGCGACTTTTCATCGTATCAACATATTCTAAAGTATTTGTACTTGTCGTTGGATCACCAGGAATAGTAAAAACCGATGAAGATGAGGGCGTATAAGTCGGATTATCGATAATATAATCAAAGTCAAAATCACGACTCGCATAAGAGGCGTTGGCATCATCATAAACATTGTCATTTAATGAGCGACCAATTAAAGAAGAGAAGGAGCTAACGGGTCGACCCTGGACGATTAATTTGGCGTTGGCATTTGCGTCACTGGCGTTGCCTCCATAAAGCCCTAAATGATCAACTGTTCCGTCTAAGTGGCCAATAAAAAAGCCAACATAAGTTTTATGCGGTCCTAAGCCTTCGCTTGCTGCAGCATTGATTGTTTTCCAATATCCAGCGTTAATACTAGTTGATGTATTTGCAACGTTGACATTGCCATCATAAGTGACGTTAATATGCCATCTTTCCAAAGTGTAAGAAATAATTTTACTTTCATAAACGCCATAAACACGAGCCGATAATTGCACAGGATAATATTTGCCTGATTCACCATCAACCGGAGTATTAACAACCCAGCGATTATTAAGACTGTTATAAGATAGCAAACTATCATCGGTGCTCTTGTAATATATTTGATAAGTGATTCCCCCACCCACTAAGGATGATTTGGTGGGAGTAAAATAGGCTGGCGTGGTGCCGACTTTTTGAGTCAAAGTCAAGCCTAGGCTGGGAGCGCCGGTCGTTGGATTGCTAAACAGCTCCGCAAAGGGATTGGTCGTTGATAAAGCGCTAGGATTATTATCGGCAGTTACTTTTATAGTCGGAGCAGATAATAAGAAATCCTCAACATGGCTATTCATAGCCACATAGCCAAACATGCCAATATCGTTAGTTTGCGAACCGTTAACAACCAAATTATTAATGATTTTGCCGTTACCGTTAAACTGACTATAAAATGGATAATCCTCGTTACCGATTGGCAATAAATCATCCCCACTCCAAACCATGCCTGAAGAAGGAATATCGTCACTAAGTTTAAAATATGTATTTTCGCTAAAAACACCAAGGACATTCAACTGTTGCAAAGCTCGAAGGTGATTAGGCGTCTTTATTGTATAGGGATCGCTTGAAGTACCGCTTCCTCCGTCAAAATAACTACTTAATAAACCGGAATTAAATTCGACTGGTGTTTCATAGCGACGATTGTAAACATATGAAGCATAGGAAAAACCCACCGCTGCGGCCGTTCCCACGACGATGCTGGAAACTAGATAAATTGCTAAAGTTACATGTCTCTTCATCTTTATGCTCCGAATGGGACGAGAGAATATTCAAAAGTCACGTTTAATCGACAACCCAATAACTGCTCTTGATTAACAAGGCCATTGGTTTCTCGTAAAAACCAAAACAATTTCATAGGATCAGGAGTAATTTCGATAATTGCACTACGAGCAAAATACGTATCGTAAAATTCAATATCTGCGGGTGGGATATTAATTTGCATGTAGCTATTGACACTATCGCTAATAGCGATACCATTTACTGGAGAAAAGTCATCAGCGATACTATTTAGAGTCTTTGCCGATAATGTCGAGACATGAGGAGGAGTCGCATATTCTAGAGGCGAAGCAATGTTATTGCTGGCGATATGAAAACGATAGCCAAAATCGGTAAAGTCCGGTAAAGTTTCGCCTACACCATAATCTTCGAGCCATAAAGTGACGCGAATGTATGATTGGGCAACAATTGTTCGCACTTGTAATTCGACGAAATATGAAGGAATGACCGAAGCGTTTAAACTATTCTCGTTATAGTACATAGAGGCAAAATCGAAATCGCCAAAAAGCGTTCCTGTCGTGTCGGCGAAAGTAAAAATTAATTCATTGGTCGCTGAAGGTAGTTGTTCAGCCACCTTGTTGGGCGTAGCGTTAACATAAGTTGACAAACCATTATTTTGACGTTTAAACATGTAACCATTAACTCGGGCTTCGGCTTGTCCGGCCACCAAAGTAATGGTATCGATATTGGCGCTATTCCTGATCCAGGCAAAAGCAAAAGTCGTCAGCAAAGACGCACTCACGATGAGAGTGAATAAACTAGTAATTAAAAGTTTGTACTTGTTTTTCATTCCTAATCTCGAGCAAAAAAGCAGCCCCCACCTTTCTCGTCAGATCAGGTAACTGGCTGCCTTAATTATTGGTTAAGACCCTTTAGCTTTGCGTCACTAGATTACTCTAGTTTTGCCTTTTTCTAACAAAATGATACATATAAGGCGATATACTGTCAATGATTCTTACTACTTATAACTTTGAAATATATATCTCTGCATTAAAAACATCTTGCTTGCATTATGTAAAAATAAAATTAAGTAAATTTTATAAAAGCAAAAAAATTATAATTAATGTGATTTAATCGATTTAATTATCAAAAAGAGCTTTTATATAAATATAAGGACCCGTAAAAAAATTTAGACATTTTAAATAATTGTGTTAAGATATTTTTACTTGTTTAATATGCGAACTTTTTCTTTAAAAAAGTAACGTCATAAATTTTATCTCGGGGGCAAACGAAGTAATCAAGGTCAAGTCTTCTTGATTCATGCAAAAACAAAGTGGAGCCAATTAGCGCGATACTCAACAATATCTTTCTTTTAATTGTCCTATTCTCAGCATACTGGTATATTCGCCGGCAGCTTAATAAGGGCGATTTTGCGCATCGAACGATTCGCTATATTTTTCTTTTGGCGGCCGTCTTACTTATTTCTGATGCCGTAATGCGTTTAAACCATTCCTATGGGATTTTTAATGATGCTATTTGTCTCATTAGCGTTTTAATCAATACCATCTTTTTACCATTAATTTCCTTGCTATGGTTTGTTTACACTTGCCACGCCACAAAATTAAAAATCAAGTTATGGATTGTCTATATTATCTCGGGCATTGTTTTTGTAATTAATGTTGTTTTGGCGGTTTTGACGATTCTACCTAATGCTGATATTTATTACGTCTTTCAAGATCATCAAATGATATTGGGTACTTTCTATTTTGTGTATGCTTTTATTTTGCTTTTACCTTTTGTCAGTTCGTTAATCGTCATCTTTATTCAATGGAACGTAATGAACCGTCGTCGTAACCCTTTTACTTTCTTTAATTTCAGCGTCATTCCGATTATTGCCATTATTGGCCAGTTCTTTTATCTTGAATATTCAATATCCTTAATGGGAGTCGTCGCTTCCTTTGTCATCATCGTTTTAGACATTCAACATCAATATGCCATTACCGATTTCTTGACTGGTTTATATAACCGCCGCAATCTCGTCAAATATTTAACCTCAAAAATTAAAGCTTTACGTAATGGCGACAAATTCGCGGGTTTCATGCTCGATATTAATAATTTCAAATCAATTAATGATAAATACGGCCATAACTTTGGCGATAAAGTTCTTATTGATGTATCTAATCTCTTACTTGCCGCAACGGCAAAAGGTGACTATATTTCGCGTTTTGGGGGCGATGAATTCGTCCTGATTATTGACATAGATAACGAAGAAGATATCGAGTTATTTAAACAAAAACTTTATGATGTTTGTGAAAAATATAACGCTAACGAATCTAAAACTCATAAAATCGATTTTAGTATCGGTGCGGCCTTATTTAAAAATGAAGAAGGTATGTCACCCAGCCATTTTCTTGAAATTATTGATGATCGTATGTATATCGATAAGCAATCGTCCAAAACAATTTAGCCAAGTATTACAGTCTTATGTTTGGTCCGTATAACGGACTTTTTTATTTCTTTTTCGGTTTATAAAATGACCGCTCATCAAGAGCGTAAACGCGTGATGTAAATTCCCCTTCTGGGGTTTGATCATAAGCTTTATCAAGCATCATCATCTTGGCGTCTATATCATCAATGGCACTTAATAAATAGGCTTCACGGGTTAAGGGTAAAACGGGTGAACCATATTCCATTTTGCCATGATGTGACAAAACCATATGGGAAAGAAGAATCGGGACCTCGCCAGTAATTTTAAGTTCATCGACTGTTTTTTGAATTTCGGCATGAGTAATCGAAATATGACCAATGAGTTTGCCTTCCAAAGTATATTTGGGAATAATCGGTCCACTTAATTCCAAAGTTTTGCCTAAGTCGTGAAGAATAATTCCAGCAATCAGCATATCACGGTCGACACTTGAATAAAGTTTAACAATGGCTTCGCCAAGATCCGCCATTTGCACCGTATGATGAAGCAATCCCGAAGCAAATTCATGGTGATTACGAACCGCAGCCGGGTAAGTAGTAAAGCTTTTATAGTATTTGTCCACTAAGGTTTTGACAATTAATGCACAATCATGGTCTTTAATTGATTTGACATAGGCATCGAGGCGCTCTTCGAGTTCTTCAATAGCGATCGGTGAAGAGATTGTAAAACGTGTCGCATCAACCTCGCCATCGCTAAGACCGTTAAGACTGCGAATTTTAACTTGCAAATTATCGCGATAGCTAATTACATCACCATCAATATAAACGACGTTGCCAGGACTTAATAAGTTTGCTTCTGTGTCGGTGCAATCCCACTTTTTAGCTTCAATTGTTCCGGTCTTATCTTGCAAAGTCACATTCATATAAGACATGCCGTTATTAGTTAGACCCTTCGTAGCGTTTATGACTAAAAGTGGCCCACGTATTAAATCTCCTTCTTGTAATTCTTTAATCCATTTCATGATCGTTTTCCTCCCTCATGATTGCCATTATCTCGTTATAGCGATAACCTTTGCTTCGTAAATATTCAATTACCTTTTTCGGACTTTTTTCTTCGTATTTTCGTAAAGCAATTTTATAGTCTTTACGAAGATGGTTTTTCTCTTCTTTTTCACTGCCTTTCTTGATTTTATCAAGAAGTTTAAGAGCGATTCCTGGGTTATAACCTAAGCGAATTAACGCTTCATAAATATGTCTTTTCTTACTTGCAAAGTTATAACGGGCAAACTTTTCTTCAAGGCGAGGAAGTAAACTACTCGCCCGCTTTATTTCTTCATTATAATCAAACTTTAACTCTTTAATTAAATATTGCGGAACGCCCTTTTGATATAGCCCTTGAATAATTCTATCCTGACCATAGCCTTTATTAGTTGCATAATCGAGGTAATCCTTCACGAATTGCTGATCATCTACTAAGCCGCTCTTTGTAAGAATGTCGAGGATAACACTAATTTGTTCTTGGCTTGCCCCTTTAGCTTCAAGTTTTTCACGCATCGCTTTTTTAGTGGGATGGCCGCGACTAACCGACACTAAAGCATTTTTAAGTAATTTTGTAATTCTATCGCGCGATTTAATTTCGCTAATTTCCTTATCGGATACACTTCGTCCTTCATAGAGGCGAAATTCCGTATAAGTATCAGGAGTAATTTCTAACTTTGTCTCCTTGAAAATAATCGTAATTTTAGTTTTGCCGATTTTGATTTTGCGAATCACATTACCATTTTTTTCTAATTGCACGCCGATACACCTTTATTATGTTTTGATAAAAAGTTTCAATTGAGTACGGTTCGATTCCGTCTTTAGCCTTTTTGGTAATTGTTTTAACCTTGGCTTTACTTAAATCCAGTACTTTGCTAAAAACTTCGGGAAAATCGTCTTCGCTTTGATAAAAGAAGCCCGTTTCTCCATCATTAATAACGCCGATTAAGTTTGTATCATAACGAGTTATAACGAGTAAATCAGAGGCCATTGCTTCCATAAAAGTTAAACCCTGCGTTTCCGTCAGTGAGGCGCATAAAAAGTAATCACCCAAACGATAATAATACTGAACTTCATCAGGCAAGACACGTCCCACAAAAGTTGTGACTTTGGATATGCCGAGTTCCTCGGCTAATAAACGAAGCTCTTCAAGAGCGGGACCACCACCGACGACAAGTAATTGCGTTTTGCGTTTTGGTTTTGTTTTTAAAAATGCGGCGTAAGACTTTAAACAAACATCAATGCTCTTTTCTTTAGCGACACGACCGAGGACTAATAAGGTTGTGACATTCGAATCAGGTTTATATTTTTTAATTAAACTCTCAAGTTTAACTGAATCGATATTTTCTAAAGCATATTTTGCAAAATTCGTACCGGTTGGTACGACATTAATATAAGTGTCAACACCAATATAACGCATATAATCTTTAGTTTTGACACTCGGAATAATAAACTCATCTACTCCGGAAATAATGCTTTTGGAAAAAGTGCGAACCGCGCTTTTAGCGAAGCGATCAAAATAACCTTTTGTCGCATAGTGAGTGTAGTCTTCATACATAGTATGATATGTATAAACTTTCGGAAGTTTTAATAACCGCGTAACGATATGGCCAAAAATGCCAATCCCGGCATCTGTTTGAATGTGAACGACGTCTGGCTGAAAAGCGCGAATAATTTTCATGGCTTTCGAATTGAATATCCACGACATACGATAGCCATAAAGTTTTTTTAACTCCGCCCCAGGAATGCGCAATATCCCATCGATATAAGTTACTTCCTTGGTCGTTGGATTAGTAGTAATGACAATTACTTGATGACCATGACTAGTTAAAGCCTGAAATAAAGAACGCGTCGAGGTAGCAACGCCGTTAATCTCGGGTGGATAAGTGTCAGAAAATAGAGCAATGTTCATATTATTTTATTTGATTTCAATACTATCCCAAGGTTCATCGCTAACTTTTTTATTTGTCGGTTTTTTCTTGGGTTTATTAGTTTTAATGTTTCTGGGTTTTTTGACTTTTGGCTTTGCTTTTTTCTTTTTTGTTTCAATCATTGCTTCATCGCCTAAAGCTTCTGCAACTTCTTCGTTTTTCCGACCGGGCGAAAGCATTTTGCTAAAGCTTTTTAACTTATCTTGAATGTCTTTACGCGACAAGCGAGCCGTTTCATATAAAGTATCGGCGCTTCTTTTACGTTCCTCATATGTTTGAAGCTGCAAATCGATAAACGTTTGTCGATCGGCTTTTTCGAGATGTTCCTTTGGTGAAGAACGATAGAAGGCAGTTACTAAACCAGCACATAAAACCACCAAATGGAAGGAAGCCGTCCGCCAAATAATTTGCGCGGCGATGGTATTGGCTGTTGAGTTAAAAAAGCCATTAAAAATAATAAGAAAGAAATATTCGCTAACGCCCGCTGATCCTGGTAAAGGAATTAACCCCGTAACCATTTGGTGATAACTTGATAAAAAGACGCCATCCCAGAAACCGGCAAAGGATATTGCTCCCGTCACGCTTGTATCATAAGCATTTAAAGCAATACCCGCTAACCACGGAACACAATACTTACTAATTAAAGAAATCGCGAAAAGAAACATAATTAGAATCGTCACTGGAATATTTGATTGCAAACGCCGCAATTCAATTTTAAAGTTTTCGACCTGAATTCGCAGGGATTCCCGTAAATGATCGGGGTTTTTGACGATTTTTAATTTGCTAAGAATGCCAATACCAAAATGCATAATTAAGCTATGAAACTTATGGGAATAAGACATTAAAAATAAAAGCATAATCACTGAAAGGTTGATTACAAATCCGATAATGGTTAAAACAATAACCGGTATATTTTTAATTGATAAACTACCTAACTCGATACTAAAGTTTTCCATACTCGCAAGTAAGGGCCACTTAAAGGAAACAGCGACAATACCAAGAATAACTAAAACAATCTGATAAAGAATAAAGGACATAACCATAATTGAAGCGCCATTTGAAGGTTCGACACCTTGCTTGCGCATCGTATAGACTTGCATGATTTGCCCACCAGAAGCCGAAGGAGTAACGCTACTAAAAAAGGCCCCAACCATTGAAGTTGCTAACCCTTGATGATACTTATATCTTCTTGTGTACAAGCGCGCGAAGACAAAAATAATTAATCCATCGACTAGATAACTAAAAATAACCATGCCGATAATCAAAAGCAAATATCGCCAATCACTCGTGCGTAGAGCTTCTGCTGTTTCGTCAAAGTTATCTTTTAATGATAAAAAGATGGCCAGGCCCGTAACGACAATGACTAAAATTAAATAAATAAGGTAACGGCGTTTGCCGCCTTTTTTCTTTTCGCGAATCGGTGATTCAGTATTAATTTCTTCCATAAGTATTTAGCATTGCTAATTTTAGCACATCGCAATCTTTATTCGTATTCCTAATAAAGATAATCCCGTTGCTTTAACGATGTAAAGAGAAACTAAACTTTTATAATTAATGCTTTACTATTATGTAAGAATAAGTAAAAAGACTCCAATAAGTTGCAAGATGGTGCCAGTTAAAACAAAAAGATGGAAAATACTGTGCATCCATTTAATCTTTCGACCAATTGCATAAAAAATGACACCCAAAGTATAAGATATACCGCCTAATAAAATTAAAATCATTGATGGAAGAGGCACCATTGAAATGGCGGGATAAAAGATCACGATTAGCCACCCCATAACAACATATAAAACAACAGTAATAACCTGTGTAACTTTTCCGTTAAGATTGAAGATATTTAAAACTGTGCCCACTAGTAACCCCAATATTTCGATGCTCATAATAATTAATCCGTATGATGTTCCGCCAAAGGCAAAAGCTCCAATCGGAGCGTATGTTCCCGCAATAAGGATATATATCGTATTGTGATCTAAAAGACGAAAAAACTTTTTGATGGTCGCGCCCTTAGGAAGCGCGTGATAAATAGTTGAGGTTGCATAAAGAACAATAATCGAGCAAGCATAAAAGATTAAGGCCACTATTTGCCAAGGACCATAACTTTCGAGGATAGAAAAAGCAATGACATAGCCTAAAACAACAAATCCTATAACAACACCGAGGCCGTGACTAATCCAATTAAAAAGTTCCTCGCCTATTGAATACGTAGGCATAGGCTGATTTTTCAAATTGTCTTTATACTCGGAGACTGTCATGTTACTTCCCTCATTTCATAGTGTAGATTAATAGGCAAAAATGAAAACCTACTCATTTTAACTTAAAAATAGAATTGAATTATTATTTGTAGAAATATGATTATTGCTCTACTGATAGTAGAAAACGACTGAAAACATCATTTAAATATCAATAACGTCGACTATCCATACATTATTGCTTCATGATTTTTGTCATCGGAAATCGCAATTTAGGATACTCTTTGATTATCTTCAGCTTCGTGCTTAAGGTTGATTTTAAAAAGAAAAACCCCTTTTTATTGTAACCGGATTTTGGTCCAATAAATGGGGGGAATTTCAATTTTTTGGTGCAGCTAACAGGAATTGAACCTGCACGGGTCGCCCCACTAGATCCTAAGTCTAGCGCG
>JAEWUY010000015.1 GCA_023396795.1 Bacillota bacterium
GATGAGCGCTATTCGCTTATTCAATGTTGATGATCTTCTGAAAACAATTAAATCGCTTCTCAATGAGGGTCCGCGTTATTACCCAGTTGGTTCAATCAGCGATCGCGATGAAAGTTTCTTTATAAAAGAACTTATTCGCGAACAAGTTTTAAATCAACTACGCGAAGAAGTACCTCATCAAATTGCTGTTGCTGTAGAGAAGTTTCAAGACAAGAGTAAGGCGGTAGTCATTGAAGCCTTAATTGTTGTTGAGAAACCATCACAAAAAGCAATTGTAATTGGCAAAGACGGGACGCGCATTAAAGCCTTAGGCATAAAAGCTCGTGAAGCCTTAGAAGAAAGATACAATAAACGTGTCTTTTTGCAGCTGTTTGTTGTCACTAAAAAAGATTGGATGAATAATCCGCGACTTTTAAAAGAATACGGATATAAATAATGGAAATTGTCGGTATCGTTGCACGTTTAACGCCGTTTAAGGAAAAAGATGCGATGATTAATATCGTTTCTCCAGAACGGACTTTTTCTTTTTTAGCCCGTGGAGTTTTAGGTATCGCCAGCAAAAATATGGCTAGTGTTCAACCCTTCACACAATCGCGTTTTCTGCTTACCAAAGGTAAAGAAGGTTTATCACTTCGCAGTGGAATGGTTTTAGAATCATACGCTAACGCCAAGGAAAAACTAGAAGGATTAACGACAATGTCATTTATCGGCGAACTTACCAATAAAGTTATTGGCAGCGAAGAAGCTCCCAAGATATACGAAAGTTTAACGAAAGTTTTAGAACTTCTTGATCAAGGATTCCATAGTTTAACAATTGCTTTACTATATTTTGCGGCGACGATGAAGGCGGCCGGCTATGGTCTTGAGGTCACAAAATGCGTTATTTCTGGTCAAAGAAGCGATATAAGCGCGATTTCTTATCTTGATGGGGGATTTGTCGCTACACCATATTTCGACGCTGTAAGCCACCAAAAATGCAGTGAAAGAAAATTAAAAATTATTCGTCAGATTTTCCTCGCTAAGCCCGAAGACTATAATCGCGTCACCTTTCAACGGTGGGAATGTTTAGAAATTATTAAAGAATTTGCTATTTATATACAAGATGCAGCTGGAATACGTCTAAAAAGCATCGATATTTTAGAAAAAGCCTCGTAAAAGAGATAAAATACACTCATAATAGGTTGACAAGCTCCCTTTCAACACATAACATTGAACGGCTTGCATCTCTTTGCGGAGGAAAACATATGAAATATGATTTTGACACGATTGTGAATCATTTAGTGACGACTGGTTTTGTCTATCAAGGTTCAGAAATTTATGGTGGCTTATCAAATACATGGGACTATGGACCATTAGGTTCAGAACTCAAAAATAACTTAAAAAAAGTGTGGTGGAAGAAGTTTGTCCAAGAATCACCGACAAATGTCGGTATAGACGCTTCTATTTTGATGAATCCTAAAGTTTGGGAAGCAACTGGGCACGTTTCGGCTTTTAATGATCCTCTTATTGATTGCAAAAACTGCCGCGCTCGCCATCGGGCTGACGACTTAATTAATAAGACTCATCCTGAAATTAATGTAACATCCCTTAGCAATGCTGAGATGAATGCCATTATCAAAGATAAGCAAATTCCTTGTCCTGTTTGCGGTAAATCGGATTTCACCGACATTCGTCAGTTTAATATGATGTTTAAAACGCATATCGGCGTGGTTGAAGATTCAAAGTCCGTCGTCTATCTTCGTCCTGAAACTGCCCAGGGCATTTTTGTGAATTTTCGCAACATTCAAAGAACAACACGGCGGAAATTACCTTTAGGTATATGTAATATCGGTAAAAGTTTTCGCAACGAAATCACCCCCGGGAATTTTATCTTTCGTACCCGCGAGTTTGAACAGGCTGAATTAGAATTTTTCTGCAAACCAGGAACGGATCTTGAGTGGTTTGACTATTGGAAAAATTATGCATTAAAATTTTTAAAAAGTTTAAACATTGATTCGGATAAACTACGCTACCGCGATCACGATAAAAGCGAACTTGCTTTTTATTCAAAAGCAACGTGCGATATCGAATATCAATTCCCCTTTGGCTGGGGCGAACTATTAGGTATTGCTGATCGTACTGACTACGATTTAAAACGGCATATGGAATATAGCGGCGAATCACTTGAATATCTCGATAGTGAAACAGGCGAAAAATATGTTCCTTATTGCATCGAACCTTCTTTTGGCGTTGATCGCTTAATGCTTACCGTAATGTGCGATGCTTATCAAGAAGAGCAATTAGAAAAAGATACACGCATTGTTATGAAACTTCACCCGGCGTTAGCCCCTTATAAAGTAGCAATCTTGCCTTTAAGCAAGCAACTCAACGAAAAAGCCAAAGAAGTAGTCAATATACTTAATAAATATTTTCCAGTGACATACGACGAAACTGGAAGTATTGGTAAGCGTTATCGTCGTCAAGACGCTATCGGAACGCCATTTGCAGTTACTGTGGACTTTGATACAGCCACCGATCAAAGCGTTACTATTCGCGATCGTGACACAATGAATCAAATTCGTTTACCTATTAGCGAGCTTGTCAGTTATTTTAGTGTCAAATTGTTCTATTAGTATTATTTTAGTATTATTTTAGTAAGGAAAGGAGGACGGCATATCTATGAGATATGATTCATCATTAGTTGATGATATTCTAAAACAGGCCGATATCGTTAATGTTGTTTCAAGTTACATTAATGTGATTCGTAAAGGTCGTAATTATGTCGCTCTTTGTCCTTTCCATGATGACAAAAATCCCTCGATGATGATTTCGAAGGAAAAACAGATTTTTAAATGTTTTGTTTGTGGAGCTGGTGGCAACGCGATTAGCTTTGTTGAAAAATACGAAAAAATTCCTTTTGCAGAAGCAATTCGTAAGACGGCAGAAATTATCGGTTTCCATGATGTTCGGCTCAATAAACCGCTCGAGCATGTTCAGATTGATGAAACCATCACGCCGTTATACGAATGTATTGAAGATTTAACAACGTATTATCAATTTGGTTTATCAACTGAAGAAGGTAGTGGAGCGCGTGAATATTTAGCTAAACGAAATATCGCCCTTGAACAACAAGAGCGATTTCGTTTAGGCTATGCCATTAAAGATGGTAAAGGCACTATTTCTTTTCTGGAACAAAAAGGTTATAGTCTTAAGACTATAGAAAGCATAGGTGTTGCTTTAGCAAAAGCCAACGGCACATCAGATTCTAATGCCGGTAGACTCATTTTTCCGATTCAAGATATTGATGGTAAAGTAATCGGATATAGTGCCCGTAAACTATTTGATGAAACCGAAGGTCCAAAATACGTTAACTCACCCGAAACAAAACTTTTTCATAAAAGTTCAGTTTTATATAACTTTCATAATGCTAAGCTAACCGCCAAACATGATGGTTACATTTATGTACTAGAAGGATTTATGGATGTCTTTGCCCTTGATCATATCGGCATTAAATCAGCCATCGCCATCATGGGAACAGCTTTAACAAAAGAACAGGCTATGATTCTTCGGCGTTTAAATGTTGAAATTCGCCTTTGTCTTGATGGTGATAGCGCTGGGCAGATGGCTATGATGCGTATTATGAGTGTTTTTGATGCTGCCGGAATTAAATATCGTCTCGTCTCGGAGCCCAGAAACGAAAAGGATCCTGATGAAATATTACAAGAAGACGGCGAAGAAAAATTGCGTAAATACTTAAATAGTCTGGTCGATCCTTTCGAATTTGCTTTGAACTACTATCAACACACGAACCCTCTGGGTTCATTAGAAGATCGTCAAAAGGTTGTTAACCATTTTTTACCGATGCTAATTCAAATTAATAAAGGGATTGATCTTGATGATCGCATTTATAAACTGGCTAAAGTCACACGCTTTGAACCAAAAGCAATCGCTAAATTTATTGAGGAGGCGCGCCGCCAAACTTCAACTATCACACCTCAAGTAGCAAATTTACCGGAAATGGAATTTAAACCATTCCGCAATGACCTCCGGCGCTTGCAAAATGCCGAACGCCAACTTCTTTACAATATGTTTCAAGATAAAAACGCCGTCGACTTTTATGAACAAAATGTGCAATTTTTCTATATCGAGGTATATCGGCACATTGCTCTGCATATTATTGATTATCTATCCAAACATGAGCAACTTGACGTTTCCTTGCTTATTAACGAAATTTCATTAAAAGAATCCGCTAATAAAGACGAAATTATCAACGAAATCACAAGTTTAAATGTTAAAAACCTTTATCCCAAAGCTACTGAAGAAGGTCTTAATGAGGTTCGTGACGTTATCAAAGAAGAAACGCAAAATCTCTATGAGAAAGAAACGTTGAAAAATTCGCTAATCGGCAAAACACCACGCGAACAAGCACGCATCATCGACGATTATAATCGTCGTAAAATGAAAAAAATTGGCAAATAGCCAAAGAGGAGAATATATGAGCGCAAAGAAAACACCTGTCATTGAAAACGAAGTCAAAAAGCAAAAAAAGGCAAAGCAGATAGCCGAATCTAATGAAAAAGAAGTAAAGATTACGCCCGAAATTAAAACTAAAGCTTCGAAAAAAGGTCTAAAAGATCTTTCCTCTGTTAAGGAAAACAAAAAAGCCAAGAAGAAAAAGGATGACGAAGAAGAACCCATCATCATCATTGATGAAGATGAAGAAGTCGAATCATTAGATACCGTAAAAAAACGAATTCTCAAAACTTTTAAAGAACGTGGTTTTATTGATATGAGCGAGGTTTTAGATGAAACTTCACACCTAGATCTTTCCGATATAGATCTAGAAGGTTTAATTACCTTTTTAAAAAGCAAAGGAGTCGATGTTATTTCCGATATTGACGCCGAGGCTGAACTTGATGATATCGATGTCGAAATTATTAGTAAGGAACTTGAGAAGGGTCCAGCAATTATCGACGAAGATATTCTTGATGAAGAAGAAGAAGAGCCTGACGAAGAACAACTTGAAGAAATCGATGATTTATCAAAAATCGCTACCGGAGAAGTAAAAGTAAACGATTCGGTTAAGATGTATCTTAAAGAAATCGGAAGAGTTGATTTGCTCCGTCCTGAAGAAGAACCAATTTTGGCCCAACGCATTCTTGATGGCGATATGGCCGCTAAAAACGCCTTAATTAATGCTAACTTGCGCCTTGTTATTAATATTGCCAAACACTATAGCCGCGGAAAGGCAATGGACTTTCTTGATTTAATTCAAGAAGGTAATCTTGGCTTAATGAAAGCTGTTGATAAATTTGACTATACAAAGGGTTTTAAATTTTCGACTTATGCCACATGGTGGATTCGTCAGTCAATTACACGGGCAATCGCCGATCAAGCCCGAACAATACGCATTCCTGTTCATATGGTCGAAACAATTAATAAAATGAAGCGTGTTCAACGCCAACTCGTTCAACGCTTTGGACGCGAACCCACAGCCGAAGAGATTTCTGATGAATTAGAAGGATTCTTATCGCCAGAACGTATTCGCGAAATTCAAAGAATTGCTTTAGATCCTGTTTCTTTAGAAACGCCGATTGGCGAAGAAGAAGATTCACACCTTGGAGATTTTATCGAAGATAAGGAAGCTGAATCACCAGTGGAATTTACGACCAAATCTCTCTTAAAAGACGAATTATACGAAGTCATGAAAGATCTTACTGATCGTGAAGAGCGCGTCTTACGTTTACGTTATGGACTCGACGATAATCGGCCAAGAACTTTAGAAGAAGTCGGACGTGAATTTGGTGTTACGCGCGAACGTATTCGACAAATCGAAGCGAAAGCAATTCGCAAACTTCGCCACCCAACTAGAGCAAAACGGCTTGGAGATTTTCGCGATTCACGATGATTAGTATTGGTAAGCGTCTTCAAGCTATTGCTGCCTTTGTTGATCAAGGGGCGATTGTTGCTGACGTTGGAGCGGATCATGGTAAGCTTCTTGTTTATTTAGCCGAGAAATCCGTGATTACTAAGGGTTATGGCATTGAAAATAAAGCCGGACCTTTTCAAGCGCTTGCGCATAATCTAAAAAACACAGAGTCCAAATTGCTAGAAGCCGTCTTTGAAGATGGTATTAATAATCTAAAAGAGAACGTTGATACTCTTGTCCTGGCGGGGTTAGGTGGAGACACTATTATCGCTATCTTAAAAGCTCATCCAGATAAATTAGCAAACATTAAAACAATTATTACCGATTCACACACGGCTTTAGGAGATGTAAGAAGATATATTGTCGCCCTTGGTTATCTCATTAAAAATGAGAAACTAATCATGGAACGTAATAAATATTATGAAATTACAAAATTTGTTAAATGCACAGAGCCTGTAACTTATAGCGATTTTGAATACCGCCGTGGTCCTATAATTATTCGCACTTCCGAGTTTAAGCCTTATGCCAAAAAAGAAATCGCCAAAATAGACGCTTTATTAAAAAAAGACTTGCCTTCAGCAATCAAAAAAGTTCTCAATGAAGAAAAGGAGATTTTAAAAACTTATGAAAACTAAGGCTCTTATTCGCAAACTCGCAACACGCTTTCCCAAACGAATTGCCGAAAAAGGCGATCGCATCGGATTAATGACTGGAACTCTAAAAGAGGAAACAAGACGCATTGTTGTTTGTCTTGATTTTGATGAAGAAGTAATGAAACGCATCGAGGCTCTCGACAATCCTCACGTTGATTTGATTTTAACGCATCACCCTTATTTATATAAAACTCGTTTTCAAGTCTTTAAAAAGGATGAAATCAAGAAGCGTTTAACCGAAAAAGTTGATGCCTTAGGTATTCCTGTTTATAGCATGCATACGAATTTTGATAGTGGTAAAGACGGAATGAACGATGCATTAGCAAAGGCTTTAAATCTCGTGGATATTCGCCAATTAGAAACGGAACCGATGGCGCGGGGTGGACGTTTAGTAACAAAAACGGATATTTACGATTTTGCTTCAGAGGCTGCCCGCCTTTTAAAAGTTCCCTATGGTTTATTAACACATGCTGGCAAGCGTGAAATCGAAACTGTTGCCATTATTGGTGGGGGCGGGGCTTATCTTTTTCAAAACGCCTTGCTTGAAGGCTATGACCTTTATATTAGCGGAGACGCTCCTCATCATGTTCGCCGTGATGTTGTGGCGCGTCAATATAATTATCTTGATCTACCACATGAAATTGAACGCATTTTTATTCCGCAAATGGAAAAAATACTACGGGAAATCGATGGGGATTTAGAAATCATCGCCATCAATCACGAAGAAACACCAACTCTTATTAAAGTTTCTTAAGTAAATCAACAACACGATTAGTTGTTTCTAAAGGCGTAGAAGCCCCGGAAACAACCGCCACATAATTAAGACCTAAAAGGTCTTTTTTATTAATTTCTTTTTCGTTTAAAAGGCGAATTATTCGAGCGTGCAGTAATTTTTGCTGAGCGATTTTTGCCAAAGAAGCAGTGTTGCTACTATAAGCTCCGCCAATGACATACACTAATTCGGTTTGACTAGGTAAATCCATGACAGCCTTTTGTCTTAAGCGTGTGGCATTACATAATTCGTCAGCAATCCGAGCTCCGGGAATTAGTTTCTGTAAATCCTGGTGCAATTGCTCTAACTCGATATGTGACAAAGTGGTTTGATTAATTATTAAAGGGGAAGAATCACTTAGATTAAGAGATGGTAGGTTTGCACTATTTTCAACGAGAAAAACATCTTTTCCAAGCGATAACGCCGCCATAGCTTCGGGATGGTTATTTTGACCAATATAGATGACTTGATGATTATTTTTTAACTCTTCCGTAATTAGGCGATGATTACTAGCCACCATTGGACAAGTCGCATCATAAGTAATTAATTTCTTATCCTTAGCGATTTTATCAAGGCTAATATCGTGACCATGGGCCGTAAAAACAACAACCGAACCTTTCGGAAGACCCTCTAAAATTTCTGATGGCGTTTTGCTTTTGTCACGTAGCGTCGTAATGCCTAGTGCAGCCAACTCCTCAATAACATCCTCATTATGGACGATACTTCCTAAGACAAAAACATCGCCTTTTAGGTGTTTTGCTCGCACGGCTTTAACTAAGGCGATGGCTCGGACAACGCCCGAACAATAACCATGTGGTTTGCAAAGGAAAACATTCATATGTTTAATATTAGCATAAGGGGCTCTTTTTCGTGTATAATTATCGCGGTAACAAAATGAGTTTTAAATCGTTTAATTTAAGTAACAAAATGGTCGATTGTCTAGCCCTTCAAGGCTACATTACACCTAGTTCGATTCAGACTAGGGTTATTCCTAAGGCTCTTAAAGGCGGTAATGTCGTCGCTCAAAGCGAAACTGGAAGTGGCAAAACGCATGCTTTTTTAATCCCGATTATTGACAAGTTAAACTTTGATAGTAATGAACTTCAAGCCATTATCATCACTCCGACCCGCGAACTTGCTCGTCAAATTCAAAATTTTATCGAATCTTTCATCAAGAATTATGATACTTTACGTGTTCGCTTATTTACTGGTGGTAAAGAGCCGGAGCGGACTTTTCGTGATGGAATGTTAATTCCTCATATTATTGTTGGTACGCCAACACGGATTAAAGATCTCTTAGCAGATGCGGGATTAATTGATTTAAATCATGTCCGCACTATCGTTTTCGATGAAGCCGATATGCTTATGGAAATGGGTTACTTTTCCGATATTGATGCTCTATATCGTAAGCTAAAAAATCCTCCACAAGTCATGGTTTTCTCGGCGACAATGGAATTTAATCTTCGCAAGCGCCTGGAAAAATACGTCGGGGCTGATTTTGTCGTGGAGATGGACGATATTAAAACTGCTAAAACGGTCAAACATTATGCACTCGATATCAAACACGGCGATAATCGTCATGCTATTAATGTTTTTCTTGAAACATTTCGCCCGTATCTTCTAATTATTTTTGCCAGCCGCAAGGAAGAAGTTACGATGTTGAGTTCTTATTTAAAAGAACAAGGTCATGATAATATCATGCTCCATGGTGACATGTCGGCTCGCGAACGCAAAAACGCCTATAAACTAATCGAGACTAATAAACACAATATAATTGTGGCTAGTGATTTAGCGTCGCGCGGTTTAGATATCAAAAACGTAACCGAAGTCTTAAACTTTGACCTCCCCAAAGATTTAAATTATTACTTTCATCGCGCTGGTCGGACTGGACGTTATGGGGCTACTGGCTCGTGCTATACCTTTTACAATGTTGAAACAAGTTCCCGAATCGAACAATTAATCGCACTCGGTGTATCCTTCTCTTATTTAGAACTTAAGGATGATAAAATATTAAGTAGCGATACTTTAGCGCGTCGGAAGGTTATCAAAAGAAAAGTTGATCCCGAACTCGAGCGACAAATTAAACTTGCTAGTTCCAAAGCTAAAAGCGATGTAATTAAGCCTGGATATAAGAAAAAAGTTCGTGACGCCGTCGCTAAAGTTAAGCGCAAACACAAACGCGAAATAATTCGCAAAGATATTCGCCGCCAACGCGTCGAAAGATATAAAAAGGAAGGTGGCAAAAATGAGTAAATTATTTATTGGATCACACGTCTCGATGTCGGGACC
>JAEWUY010000057.1 GCA_023396795.1 Bacillota bacterium
TTAAGTCCTTAAGCATGGCGGCAATAAATTCTTTTTCCACAAAATGCTGATTAAATTTAATCGCTCGATATTGAATTTGCTGTGTTGCGGAAAGCCATTCATATTCGACATCTAAAGCATTAATAATACCCCGCGAAATAAGCTCTTCACGAGTGAATTTATCAGCCTTCTTCGTTTCTTTACTTCCAAACCCATTATGACCATTTAAGTAGACATAAACCGAGTTTTTGTTGGGAATACCGTAATCTTTTTTACAAACGCTAAGCCACGGGCACTCGCGATAGCCCTTGCCCATCATACAATTGTTTTGATCAAGGGGAACTCTACCAACATCGGGTTGATTGATACGGGCGATAACTTCCGTAAAATCTTTGTCGATATCTTCTTGCATTTCCTCAGTTATCTTCGTCAAATCAACAAAAATAATCAGCGACTGCGGATCATAGATATTATTACCAGAGTCATCCTTTTTGCCATCATAATAATAATCGCTATTAAGCACTGATAAGTAGTAGCGATACTCACGCTTATCATCTTGGGATTTTGAATTTTCGATAATATATCTTTGCCAGGCTAAATCATAAACGTAACGGCCGATATCCCCGACCCGATTTTTAAGTTTTTCGCGGTTTTCATAATACTTGTCAAATGGCGAAAAAGCCTCAAAATCTTCGACTAGATGTAATACACCTTGTGGTGACATGACGAACAAATTTTGGATTTCGCCTTTGACTTTAGGTCCCAACTCGACAAATTTCCGTGAGGTTGTCGATTTAGATTCAATTATGCGAACACGCTTATCGTCTTCTTGAAAAGTATCAACAAACGAATAGAAATTATAACCATCACGAAAAAGACTAATTATTTTTTGACCGATAACTTGGTCTTTAACCCGTCTACCAGCGACAATGTTGCCCCCATAAAGTTCCACCGCTTTTTTTGTTGATAATTCTTCGATGGTAAAATAGGTCTCCATCATCATTTTCAACGTCTGATCTTCTTTTAAAAGCTTATCAAAATCACTACTTTCGACCTCTTCGCTATCCTCGTCCTCGCCTTCGTTTTTTTGAGCATTAATTAACTCAGAAAAAAGTTCACGGAGTTTATCCTGGGCCTGTAACTTAAGAAGTTGGGTTTTTTCTTCATCATCGGCATTACGTAAGTCGGCTTTATAATTGCGGATTAAGGATTCTGACTGCATTTCAAATCCCGCTGCCCGTGGACAACGAATATATTTAAGAAAAGCCGTTTTTGAGATATTGTTCATGAGAAAATCCTCTGATTTTGTCTATTTATATATTATACCATTCGTGAGTACCGTTTGAAATTAATTTCAAAAAACAACTTACTTCATGTCCTTTATAAAAACCAGAAGGCTCAAGAGAAAACTTAAATGTAAGAAATCAAAGATTACAAAACAATAACATTATCGTTTTCAAGTTCAGTGTTCATATCGTTTGGCCAATAACTTGCTTGTACTTCACCGATATGTTTTTTTTCTAATAAAAACTGACATATGCGTGATTGGCCAATACCACCGCCAATTGTTAATGGTAGCTGCTTATTAATTATGGCTTGATGATACGAATATCGAATTCTGTCTAAAACTTGGCGTTCTTCTAATTGTTCAAGCAGAGACTTTTCATCAACGCGAATACCCATTGACGAAACTTCGTTAACGGCGTCATTAACGGCGTCATAAAGTAAAATATCGCCGTTTAAATTCCAATCATCATAATCGGGAGAGCGACCATCGTGACTTGTTTTTGAGTTTAATAAACCGCCGATGCGAAAAACAAAGACGGCTTGATGTTTTTTAACGATTGCGTATTCGCGTTGTTTGGCATCCAAACCCGGATATAAATTTTCTAAATCTTGACTATCAATCGCAAATATTTCCTTTGGAAGTTTGCTTTGCAAAGTCTTGTAGCGGTGATTGACAGATTTTTCCATTTGATAAATAACGTCATAAATCTTACGGACGATTGCTAATAAATATTGTTTATTTCTTTGCTTGTAGGAAATAATTTTTTCCCAATCCCATTGATCAACATAAAGGGAATGAAAAGCATCAACAACTTCATCTTGACGAATGGCGTTCATATCAGCATAAAGACCTTGCCCAAGGCGAAAACCATAGCGTTTTAAAGCCATACGCTTCCATTTTGCTAACGATTGAACTATTTCTAACTTCACGCCTTGATAAGTAAAACCTACCGGTGTCTCAAAACCATTGAGATAGTCATTAATCCCACTATCTTTAGAAACGACTAATGGTGAAGAAATTCGTATGAGATTTAACTTTTTGGCAAGACGACGTTCAAATTCATCTTTAATAAACTTAATAGCGATTTCCGTTTCAATCAGACTCAATTTACTGTGATACATATTTTATTCCTCCTAAGAAATAAAAAAATCCTTTATATAAAGGACGATTTTTCGCGGTGCCACCTTATTTCTGAAAAAAATTCAGCGCTTGAATCTCGATAACGGCGAGGACCGGGAAGTTCTACTCGATTTCTTCTTCCACTCCAAGATGTTAACTCACTTACAATTACTTCCCGGCTTGCACCACTCCCGGTTCGCTAAAAGCTTAAGTAAGGGTTGTTCTTATCAACGAGTTAAGCAAATTATTACAACCGCTGAACTTTATGTCAATAAAAGATGAAACAAGACGATGAAGCCACTCGTCATGTTGATAATCGATGTCGCTAACTTTTGAAAAAACCGTCTCCACTGCTGAACATCTTTATCTCAAGTCAAAAAGGCCGGTCGCACTATAGTGTTTTACAAATCTATATAAATAATTAGTTAATCATGTTGGCAAACTCTTCAAAGGGCTCACGGCTACTTTTGAGTTGTTTGCGTAGGCTTTCTTCATTACTGCTGATTGTTGAAACAGTTTCGCGGTCAATGGCGAATAAGCGAATAATATCATCACGAATGCCATCAAAAACCCGCCAATAAAGATTAACAAGATAGTCTATTAAACTAATGACTTTAAAATCTTCAGCGGTTAAAAGATGTTCATGAGTAAAAATCGACGCTACTTGATAATGCGGATAGTACTTTTCTAAACCAACTGCTTCCTGGAGCGTTTTAGCTGATAAATCATCCTTTGTATGTAAAACATTAGCCGCCCATTGAAAACGCTGTTTCTCCCACCAAGTTGCTGATTTGCGTTTATTACGATTCTCATTTTGAATTGTAATATTTTCTCTTTCTTTGGATGAAGATGGTGATAAGCCAAGAATCTTTTTTGTTGCTTCTTTACGATTTAAAAATAAATTAGCAGTCTTCTTTGAAGTCTTTTCGCCACCGAGAAGCAGAATTTTAAAATAGGAAACGTTTTCTAATAAGGAACGCCAAATAATAAAAGCATCAGCGTAATGTTTGACCGAGAGAAGCCGAATGCCGGAAACCATTTGTTCAAGAATACGCTTAGTTAATAGTTTGACAACATCTTTATCCGTGTCCTTCTCGATGACTTTATAATAGCCATTAATTATTTCTTTTAATCGATCAATCCGCACATCATCCTTGGGATTTACATAAGTAAAAATATGATCAGGATCATTTTTGCTAATTAAGGAAGCGCATTTATCTTTAATAATTTTACGTAAATATGAGTCTTGCTTATAGTAGTTGCGTTTAAGTTCATCTTTTTCGTTTTTAATTTTTATGTTATGAACGTTGATAATTTCTTTAGCAAATTCTTCAAGGGATTTAAGGCCGGCAGCCGAACTGCTGTTTTGTTTATATTGGCGATAACCTTCGCCGATAAATTGCCGAAAGTAATCAAACTTAGTGTTATTGTGGGGGCAAAGCACAGTATTTTCTTCGAGATGCTTTTGAATAAAGTTATTAGATAATTCTTTTTCTTTGCTCATAGTGTTAATTATAAATATTCTAACCTCTTTTATCAAACAAGCGTTGGCATATAGTCAAAACATCAATAAACTAGCGATAAAACATTGTTTTTGCGAGGATTTTGAAAAAAGCAAAGCCAAAAATTAAATTTCATTTATTTTATAAAATACTAATGTAGAATTATAGTCGCTGGTTATATCAAAATGATACTTTTAAAACACTTCCGTCACTACTACATTAAATATGGCCTTTCGTTTTTACTTGGGGTCGCGCTTTTAGTTGTAATTGACTGGTATCAGTTAGAAATCCCTCGGATTGTTAAAACAATTATTGACGGTGTCGAAAACCAAACTATCACAAACGTCTCACAAATTTTATGGCCGATATTAACAATCGTTTTCATTGTTTTAGGAATTACTCTGGGCCGCTTTTTATGGCGTTGGCTTCTTTTTGGCAATGGCCGAAAAATTGAAACCGATATTCGTCAAGAAATGTTTGAGCACGCGACTAAACTTGATCAGAATTTTTACTCTCACGAAAAAATCGGAGGCCTGATGAGTTACTTCATTAATGATTTAAATGCTGTCCGTGAATTATATGGTTTTGGTTTATTAATGATTGTCGATGGATTAGTCTTAGGCATTTTTGTTCTTATTCGCATGTTTTCGTTGGACTGGGTCATGACGTTATACGCATTTATTCCAATCGCTTTGATGGGTGTTCTTGTCTTCTTTTTAGAGTTGAAGATGGAGCAGAAGTTTAAACTGCGGCAGGAAGCCTTCGAAAAAGCTAGTGACTTCGCTCAAGAGTCCTTTACGGGCATTACGGTTATTAAAGCTTATGTTAGAGAGGCTGCCGAAGCGCTTGGCTTTCAAAAGAAATCCAATCAAGTTTATGAAAAATCGATGGATCACATGCGCTACGCCATTATTGTCAATATTATTATTGACGCCATGATTAGCGTCGTCATCTTAGCCATCATCGCTTTTGGTTCAATAATGATTGCCCGTGATCAACTTTCGAGTGGTGAATTAACGGAATATATTTCCTACTTCTTTACTTTATTATGGCCTGTGTTTGCGGTTTCGTGGTTTTTAAACATCAACGGACAAGCCCAAGCTTCTGCTAAACGTATTTATGCATTTTTAGAGGCTAAGCCGATTGTCAGCGAGCACCCAGAAGCCATTAAAGATGCTGTTCTTGATGGTTCGATTACTTTTAATAATTTAACCTTTACCTACCCAGATGCTGAAGAACCCATTCTTAAAAATGTCTCCTTTAGTATTGAAGCCGGGGAAATGGTTGGTATTTTGGGCAAGACCGGAAGTGGCAAATCCACTTTAGTGGAGTTACTACTGCATGTTTATAATGTTGAAGAAGGTATGATTCATTTTGGAATATACGATCACGCTCAATTATCACTTAAAACGTTACGTAATCATATTGGCTATGTGCCTCAAGATAATTTCCTCTTTTCGGATACGATAAAAAACA
>JAEWUY010000065.1 GCA_023396795.1 Bacillota bacterium
CTAAAATTTTCGATGTATTATATAACGAAACGCCCTTAGAGGCATTGAAATTAGCCCAAATTGCTCATTATGCTGAAACCGAATACTTTGGTAAACCTTGTGGTTTGCTCGATCAAATCGGTGTGGCTTATGGTGGTGTAAACTACCTTGATTTTAAAGATTTGGATCATCCGCTTGTCGAAAGTTTAAAATTTGATTTTCCCTTTCATATTTATCTAGTTCATACGGGGGCAAGTCATGAAAATCTGTCGCATTTATATGCTGCGATTAAAGAAGACATGCTTCATGTCGCCAATCGCGTTTTTCATGCAAAAGACTTACGTGATGTTAGTAAAGACGAATTTTTCAAAGGTATCGCTTATCCTGTTGACGGTGTCAGCGAAGCTCAGAAGTTAAGAGCCCAGCATTATCTCGATGAAAATGAACGGGTTGATAACGCAAAAGAAGCTATTAAACAAAAAGACGCCGTCGGTTTTTTAACCGCCGTTCGTCAATCAGGATATTCTTCATCGAGTTTTCTACGCAACACTTTACATAGCGATTATTTGACTTCGCCACAACATGGTTTAGATTTAGCTAATTCGATTTTAAAAGAAGGGGCATGCCGAATTCATGGTGGCGGTTTCGCCGGAACCATTATTTGTTTTGTTAAAGATCATGAAGTCGATATTTTCCTTAAGACAATGACGCACGCCTTTGGCGAAGATCATGTTGTCAAAGTCGAAGTCCGCAATGCAGGAGCGACCACCCTTTGCCTCAATTCACCTTCCAAGTAGTCTTACAAATTGGCGTCAACGGATTGTATATCGCGATGATTGTTTTTTTGCTGGTGTTATCAGCACTAGTTATTATTTTTGCTCGAAAAGTAAAACCGGAAGTCGCTCATGTCGTTATCGTTGTTCTTCTTTTTACTAATTTTGTTTTGCACTTTTTAAAGATTTTCCTGCCATCATATTTTGGTGATTTACCATATTCAATTAAAAAAGTAACTCCCGATAATATTTGCGCAGTTTCGGTAATCTTTTTCCCGTTTATGTATTTATGGGGCGGAAAATATTTTAAAGACTATATGTTTTATCTCGGTATTGTTTCGGGTTTAGGCGTTTATTTATATCCATCATCTTATGATGGTTATGTTATTAATAATGTCGATACTGTCGTGGAAATTGCCCGCTTTTATTTTTCACATCTTCCTTTGGTAATTGCGCCTTTAGCGATGGTGGCTAGTGGACTTCATCGCCCCCATCACCGCCGTGTCTTTATGACACCCTTGATTTTCCTTGGGGTTTTGACTGTTGTGGGGCTAAATGAAGTGTTTTTGAAATTAAGCGGTATTACTAATGCCTCTTGGCAAGATGTTTTTAGTAACAATTACCGTAATGGGGCGATGGTTTTTGGACCAATGAGTGTTCTTGATGCCAGTCTTGGACGTTTCTATTGGATGATTTTACCCTTTTTAACTTATCAATGGCCAGGCAGTAATCTAACATATTATGTCCCTGTTTTATGGATTGCCTTACCAACTTTTATTATTATGAGCATTGGCTATTTTTTGATTTCTCTTCCTTGGTCGCATCGCGAAGTGTATCTTGATTACCATATGCTTAAACAGAAATTAGCTATGTTTATTAAAGGACGAAAAAGCTTTCATTATGAAAAATAAGACAAAAAGCAAGAAAACAAAAGCTGTAAACATTCGCAATCGCTTTGCGGTGTGCTTCTTTTTGTATTTATCGGCCGTGTTTGGTCTGTCGTTTTTTGGCTTATCCTTTTTGCAATCATATGAGCTAGCCAGCGAAGTCGTTGAACAAACTTACTATTCCGTTATCGAATTAGCCCTCGGTGTTTCTGGATTAACTTTGAACTATTTACTTTTATCAACTTTGATTGTCGGTGTTATTGGCGGACTTTTAACATTGACGGTGGCGATAATTTGTTCGGTTTTCAAGAAGTATTCGCCAATTGCTGTGATGATTATGGCTTTTGCCATAGCGGCATTAACATACGCTTTTGTGATGTCTTTACTTTTTCCGGCCGTTATTTCTACTTCCTTAAATGAACTTCCTAACCCAATGTCGTTAGTTCGCACCCTATGGCCGATTATCGTCATGAGTGGATTATTAGGTTCGGCCATGATCATTGATTACGGACTATTAATCTACGCTAGTATTGATGCTTATGCCTCAAATGGCATTAAACATATTTTACAAAAATAGGAGAACTTCTTATGTCCAACTTGCCAGGGTCATCTCAAGTCAAAAAAGCTGGTTTACTCATGCCCGTTTCTTCTTTAGCTAACCGTCACGGAATTGGCGATTTTGGTCCGGAGACGCGAAAGTTTCTACGACTGGTCAAAAAAGCAGGCTTTGCCTATTGGCAAATTTTGCCATTAACACCAATTGGCTATGGTCACAGCCCTTATCAACCATTTTCCTCTTTAGCGATGGATGAATCATATATTTCTCTTGATGAGCTTGTCAAACAAGGCTTGCTGAATTCAGTACCTTCTTATCGAAAGCAAAGCCGTCGTGTTGCCTTCGAAAAAGTTAAAGCTTTCAAAACAAAATATTTGTGGCGGGCCTTTAAAAACGCGGCAAAGAAAAGTTCAACTTTTTTACCTAGGTTAAGACGACGGATGACTAAATATTATGATTACGCAGTTTTCATGGCTTTTAAAAAGGCTTTTGACTATCGTTCATGGAATGAGTGGGGCGATAATGAAAAAAATTGGATTAATAATCATGAACTTGATTTAAGCAAATATCAAAGCGAAATTGATTATCAATTATTTGTTCAGGATGTCTTAATCAAGCAATGGCGAAAGTTAAAACGTTTGGCCCATTCTTTAGATATACAAATTATCGGGGATTTACCTTTTTATGTCGGACACGACTCGGTCGATTGTTATACTAACCAACGTTATTTCTTTTTGGATGAAAACGGTTTGCCTTTACTTATTTCCGGTGTTAGTCCTGACTATTTTTCCAAAACTGGTCAGCGGTGGGGCAATCCCATTTATAATTTTGAAGTTTTAAAACAAGACGGTTATCGCTTTTTGATCGATCGCATTAAAGATTGCGGCGATATTTACGATTTTATTCGCCTCGATCACTTTCGGGCTTTTGATACTTATTATGTTATTAATGCTTATGAAGAAACCGCCGAACGGGGTGTTTGGAAGTTAGGACCAAGCTATGATTTTTTTGATCGGCTCTTTGGCGAATTTAGTTCAAAGCGAATTATCGCCGAAGACCTTGGCGATATTCGACCGGAAGTTTTGACACTTCGCGATTATTATCACTTTCCGGGTATGGATGTCATGCAGTTTGAAATTCTTAGCGAGAAAGAAAATGCTGTTAATCCAAATAATGTTTACTATATCGGCACTCACGATAACGACACATTAAAGGGCTGGTACTTAAAATTAACAACTCAGGAACGCGCTAAACTACGGGTTTTGCTAGCTAAAGAGGGGTTTAGCGGCGATATTTATACCTCGATGCTTAATTATGCCTTAAAGCGTCCTCATCACTTGTGTGTGCTGTTTATGGGCGATATTTTAAAACTTAGTAACGTAGCCCGCATTAACAAACCAGGCATCATAGATGACATTAACTGGACTTATCGGCTACAATCATTAACTAGTTTTAAACAAAAGATTCAACAACTTCGTCAGATGATTGTAGAAAGCGAGCGGATATAATTGTTAAAAGTCGGATTGGTGTCATTAGGATGCGCAAAAAATCTCGTTGATAGCGAAATTATTTTAGGGATGTTTGACCAATCTGGTTACGCTCTTGTCAACGATCCCGAGCAAGCTGATATTATCGTGGTCAACACCTGCGGCTTTATTGCTTCAAGCAAAGAAGAAAGCATTGATACGATTTTTGAAATGGCTGCCTATAAAAAGAAATTAATTGTCACCGGTTGTTTGGTTCAACGCTATTATGATCAACTCAAAGAATCATTACCAGAAGCTGATTTGCTCGTTAAGCTTGACGATTATCCCAATTTGCATAAATTAATTGAACAACTAACTAGTAATGGCGATAAAATCGCCCCTTTTAATCCCTTTAAGCGCGTTATCTCGACTGAGAGTTATAGTGCCTATTTACGAATATCTGAAGGATGTGACAATCGTTGTTCCTATTGCGCCATTCCTTTAATTCGCGGACCATTTCGTTCTAGGTCTTATCAAGACATTCTTAAGGAAGCCAATATTTTAGCAAATAAGGGTGTTAAAGAACTCGTTGTTATTTCTCAAGACACTACGAATTATGGCAAAGATTTAAACGAAGGACACAATATTGTTTCACTATTAAAAGGTTTACTTGAAATCAAGCAATTTGTTTCAATTCGCCTTTTATATTTATATCCCGATGAAGTTAGTGATGAATTAATCGCTTTAGTCCGCGATAATCCGCGGCTCGCACCTTATTTTGATCTTCCAATTCAGCATGCTTCAAATCGCATTCTTAAGCGGATGGGACGCCGAAGTAATAAAGAAAATATTTTATCTTTGATTAATAAAATTCGTCGAGAAATTCCCCACGCTATTTTGCGTTCAACTTACATCGTTGGTTTTCCGGGGGAAAGCGAAGAAGACTTTCAAGAGCTTCTCGATTTTACCGAGGAAGTGCAATTCAATCACTTAGGAGTTTTTGCTTATTCAAAAGAAGAAGATACGCCTTCATACGACTTTGAAGCGCAAATTGATGAGCCAACAAAGAAAAAACGTTATGAAGCGATCATGGAACGGCAAAAGAAAATATCTTATCGAAATAATCGCGCCTTGGTCGGAAGAGTTATGGATGGTTTAATTGTCGGTTATGACGATAAGAGCAAAACATATCGCGTTCGCACTTACTTTAATGCTCCGGATGGTATTGATGGCAATATCACAGTCACAAGTTCGAAAAAATTAACTAGTGGTGATGTTGTTAAAATTCGCATTCTCGCTCCATTTGTTTATGATCTGTACGCGGAAATTATTGAAGATAACTAAATATATTGTTTACAATCCATTTATAATATTATTTGAGGTTTTAATTTAATATGAACTTTGTCATTAACTCACCACATTTTCCGGAAACATATTGGAAGTTCGCGGAAGCTTTAAAAAGAAACGGCTTCACGGTTTTAGGAATTGGCGACGCTCCTTATCATGAAATTAGTAAGGAACTGAAGAGTTTTTTGACTGAATATTATTTCGCTCCGGGAATGGAGGATTATAAAGAACACTACAAAGCTTTTGCCTTTTTAAGTTTTAAATACGGAAAGATTGATTGGGTCGAATCAAATAATGAGTATTGGCTCGCTAAAGACGCCCAGTTAAGAAGTGATTTTAATATCCTAACCGGTGTTAAAAGTGAACATATTCTTGCTTATAAGTCAAAAGTAGAAATGAAAAAACATTTTTTAGAGGCCGGAATTAAAGTCGCTCGTTATGTTAAAACAAATAGTCTTGAGGAAGCCAAGGTTTTTGCTGAGCAGGTTGGATATCCTTTATTTAGCAAACCGGATATTGGCGTTGGGGCTAACGCCACAAAGCGGATTAATACCGAAGAGGAACTGATAACTTTCTTTAATAAGAAAGACGCCGGTGATTATATTATTGAAGAATATATTGACGGAACGATCGTTTCTTTTGATGGTATTGCTAATTCGCGGCATGAACCCGTGATGTTTGTTCAGCATCTTTTTCCAGTACCTAACGCGGTTGTTGTTGAAAAGCTCGCTGAAGATTATTATTTTTCCTTACCAAGTGTTGAAGCGGATTTGGAAAGAGCAGGGCGAGCTGTTCTCCAAGCGTTTAAAGTTTACAAAAGATTTTTCCATCTAGAATTTTTCCGACTCAATGCCGATAAAGAAGGACTCGGTCGCAAAGGGGATTTACTAGCCTTGGAAGTTAATATGCGTCCTCCGGGAGGTTATACAACCGATATGATCTCGGCGTGCTTAGGCGTTAATGTTTATCAAGTATGGGCTGATATTATTGCTTTTGATGATAATCATCAAATAGCGAGCGAAACGCCGAAAATAGTGGTGGAAGTCGCTCGTCGCGACCATTATCAATATTTGTTTAGCAAAGAAGACATATACGAAAAGTATGCACCTGATATTGTTATCAAGGGCCGATATGCTCCGATTATTAGTGTGGGCATGGGCAACGACTTTTTCATTGCTAAGTTTGCAACCTTACAAGAAGCCGAACAATTTAAAGAGGTTGTGTTAAAACATCAACAGCCTCTTTAAAGCATTTTTCTTTTGTAGCATAATAGATGCATTGCCGAGTAGCCAAGTGGTAAGGCCTGCGGCTCTGAACCGCACATGCAAAAGTTCGAATCTTTTCTCGGCAGCCAATGTCTAATAACGATCGTCTTCGGGCGGTCGTTTTCTTGTGACAAACTAGTCATTTTTGTCAATCATTGTTTTTTTATGTTGCCATAGTATAATGAATTAGAATTCATTGGAGAAAAAATAATGAAAATATCGGACATCGTATATAAAAGTTACGACGAAGTTAAGGCTATGCCTCGTTTCGATTTTAAGAAAAAAACCCGCAAGCCTAGTAACTTATTAAAACCTTTGATGCTTTTACTATGCTTACCAGAATACTTAAAAAGAAAAAGTAAAGTTACCAAGATTGATATGAAAGGTCTCAAACCGCCTTTTTTCATGTTATGCAATCACAATTCGTTTTTTGATTTCAAAGTGGCAACGATGACTCTTTTTCCAAAAGTCGGCTGCAATGTGGTGGCGATTGATGGTTTTATCAATCGTGAAGGTTTATTAAGAAATTGTGGCTGCATTGGTAAAAGGAAATTCACTAATGATCCGGAATTGATATTTAATATCAAGCACATTCTAAGGAATAAAAAAGGGTTCGTCTCGATTTATCCCGAGGCTCGTTATTCACTAGTGGGTACTAACTCGCCCCTTCCTGAATCACTTGGCAAAATGGCAAAGATGTTCGAAGTCCCGGTTGTGGTCCTTAATAGCCACGGCCATCATCTTGCCCAACCTGTTTGGAATCTCCGAAGTCGCAAAAACCGGACCGAATCAACTTTAACCAAAATATTGACTGTTGAAGACTTAAAATCTTTAAGCGTTGACGAGATTAACGAAAAAGTGCAACAGGCCTTCGTCTATGATGACTATGCGTGGCAAAAAGCAAACAAAATTAAAATCACCGAATCATTTCGAGCCGAAGGTTTGCATTTGCCTCTTTATAAGTGTCCTATATGTGGCAGTGAGCATGATATGAATTCAAAAGGTGCCGACTTATTTTGCGAAAACTGTAAAACGACTTGGCATATGAGTGAATATGGTGAACTGGAGTGCGAGAAAAAGTCATTTACGCACATTCCTGAATGGTTTGAATGGCAAAGAGCGCAAGTTAATAAAGAAATTCGTTCTGGTAAATATCACTATGAAGAGGAAGTCATGATTGATTCTCTTCCCAATGCCACCGGTTTTTATCGCTTGGGTAAAGGAAAACTAATCCATACGAGCGAAGGTTTTCAATTACTTGGTGATTTTGCTCCTGGTTTTGAAGTCGTTAAAAAGCCCCTTGAAAACTTTGGTATTCATATTGAATACAATTATTTTGGCAAAGGTCATTGTGTAAGTTTTTCAACGAGCAATGATACTTACTACATTTATCCAATCGATCAAAAACAATCAGTGACGAAACTGCATTTTGCGGCCGAAGAACTTTATAAGATTACAAAAGAAAATATGGCGAAAGAAAAAGAATCGCAATTAATGTAATGAAATCATTTATTTATCCCGATTATCAAAATTCAATTTTGAACGTCTCCAACTCGCTTCTTAAACATTACGGCGCCCCGACTCATTATAATGGTCAAGCTGATTTAGACGCTATTTTAGCTAAAAAATACAAGCATATCGCCGTCTTTTTAATTGACGCTATGGGGGCGAAAATCATTGATAAACATCTTAAAGAAGATGCTTTTTTCCGAACTCATAATCTAAAAACCATTACAACCGTGTGTCCATCAACAACTTCGGCGGCTACGACTGCTTTTCTTTCCGGAGTATCTCCTTTACAAAGCGGATGGTTTGGTTGGCAACAATATTTTGATAAGTATAAACGCCACGTCATTCTTTTTAAGAATGAAGATTATTACACTGGCGAACCGCTCAACATTAAGGTTTTAAGAGATGATTTACCTTATGAAAACATTTTTTCGCAAATTCAAAGAGTTAACGCGGATGTTCGAACATACACTAGTATTTTTGAAGACCGTAAAAGAAAATTTCTCCGTCTTAACGAATTAGTGAGGTTGGTAAAACATAATTTTCGTAAAGATGAGCAAAACTTTACTTATGCTTATTACACCGAACTAGATTCTTTAATGCACGAAGTCGGGCCTTCACATCGAAAGTCAGGGAGACTTCTAAAACGCATTGAGCGACGCATCGCTTCTTTAAAAAGAAGAATGAAAGACGATTGCTTAGTCATTGTTATCGCCGATCACGGTCAAATCGAGATTGAAGACTATAACATTTTTGACCATAAAGACCTCTTGGCAACAATCTCCGGCAAGCCATCAATCGAAGGCAGGTTTACTTCGCTTAATGTCATCGATGAAGTAGGCTTTAAAAAGTACTATGAAGGTAACATGACGGACTTTTTTGACTTGTATACTAAAGAAGAGATTCTGAGCAAGCATTTCTTTGGACTAGAAGATAATAGTAAATACGAAAATTTCTTTGGTAATTACTTCCTACTAGCGAAAGATAAGTATGCGCTTAGCTACCACGAAGAACCCATTAATTCTCATGTTGGACATCACGCAGGTTTGACTGAAGAAGAGATGACGATACCTTTAATTGTCTTTTAGAATGTTAGGCTTGATATTTAAGGACAAATATTAGAAGATATTAATGCTGTCTTTTCTAAGACGACATGCCCCCTTAGTTAAGTGGCATAACGGATCCATGGTAAGGATCTATTGGTAGTTCGATTCTGCCAGGGGGCACCATAAGTCTTGAAACTGTTCCCATATTTTGTACCGAGGAAAGGTACAATATAAGGGGACTTTTTTCATGAAATTCACACTACAAGAAAAGCTAAAATTCGCTAGAATTCATTTTGATGACGGCCTTCCCTTCTCTGAAATATCTAAAAAATATCATATAGAGATTACGGGACTGAAGTATGCCTGTAGACTTTATGAACGATGGGGCTCAAAAGCTTTTAAAGAAGACAATCAAAGAAGAAAATATGCGAGGGAAACAAAACTCCGGGCCATTTACGATATGGAAATGAATAATAAAACGTATCGAGATATCGGAATCGAACTGATGATGACGAATGCTAATATCGTCAGGGACTGGTATCAAAAATATAAAAGTGAAGGGGAAGCGGCCATTCAAGATACATTCGCAAGAGAGGCCTACAAGCATCACGACGATAAGGTCTTGGAAAAGGAATACAAGAAGCTGCTTCAAGATCTTGAATACACGAAAGCCGAGAACGAATACTTAAAAAAATCGTACGCCCTAATTCTAAAGAGAAGCAAACCACAAAGGAAAAAGTCAAAGTAGTTTGGGAACTTAGGGAGAAGTATCCACTTCACATTCTTCTCAAAATTGCGATTCTAAATAAGAGTACGTATTTTTATGCGATTAAGAATTTTAACTATAAAGATAACAAAGATGCCGAGTTAGAAGATCGCATCAGAACGATTTTCGAACATAATCACCGAAAATACGGAAGGCCGCGCATTGTTTTGGAACTCAAAAGACAAGGTTTTGTTATTAATAACAAGAAAGTAAGAAGAATAATGTTGAAGCTCGGACTATCCGCCACGCAAAGAAAGAGGGCCTATCGTTCATATAAAGGACAAATCGGAAAGATCTGCCGCAACCAACTTCTTATCAAGAAATATAATGACAAGAGCAATGTCTACTTCTATGAAAGGAATTTTGGGGCCACAAGACCTTATGAGATTTTAGGAACAGACGTTACTCAATTTCAGATAAGCGCCGGGAAGTTGTATCTCTCGCCGATTATCGATTTCTATACCAGAGAAATTCTTGGCTACGACATTTCGGACAGTCCGAATTACGCGCAGATCAGAAGAATGGTGAGCATGATGATTAATAATCACGGTGAATCATTCAAAGACTCGATTCTTCATAGTGATCAAGGCTATCAGTATCAAATGAAGGCCTATCAAAAACTGTTGAAGAATCATGGATTAATCCAGTCGATGTCAAGAAAAGGCAACTGTCTGGATAACTCTCCGACCGAAAACTTCTTCGGGAGACTCAAGACCGAAATATTCTATGACCAGGAATACGAATATAAGTCGCTAAATGAACTGAAAAGGGCAATCGAAAGTTACATCAAGTATTACAACGAAGAACGCATCGTCGTAAGGTTCGGTGATTCTCCGTCAAATGTCAGACTTACAAGGAGGACCGCTAGTTGATATAATGGTGCTGTTATTAAATAGTCGGTCCAAAAAACCGGAACAACATCAGATGAAATTCCCCCCATTTATTGGACCAAAATCCGGTTACAATAAAAGGGGGTTTTTCTTATGAAACTAACCATGGACACAAAGCTGAAGATGATAAAAGAGTATCTTGATGAGCAGGTTCCAATGACCAAGCTTG
>JAEWUY010000075.1 GCA_023396795.1 Bacillota bacterium
GCCCAAGCTGTTTCGCGCTGGGAAAATAATGAAGTCGAGCCTAGTTTAGATATGTTAAATAAAATTTCGACGATTTTTTCAGTTACCTTTGATGAACTGATGAATGGCCAAAAGGCTAAAGGGCAAGCACAAAACACTGCAATCTTGGCGAATGGTCTAGAAGCAGGAAAGCAAATTTATCCGATTGGTGTTTGTGAACAATGTAATAAACCCATCATGGAAGGACAGCCCATTCATCGTATTTCCGCTGGCCGCCAAGGTAAACATATTTATTGCGAAATCTGTAACGAAAAGCAATTAGCAAATCAAAAGAATGAGAGGGTGCGTTTGTCTACTCGCGATAGAAGGCGGGGTTTGGGCTGGGGCATTCCGGCCGGCTTAATTACTCTCGCTATTGGTGTTGCCGTTTCCGTCTCACAATCGACTTCTATCGGAGATGTGATTGGCTTTATTTTTCTTTCCATCGCGGTCGCTTATGCCGTTTTTGCCCTCGTCTTTTGTTCACTAGCCAATAATAATTTTGTCGGTGACTGGTTCGTTAATATTGCTTCATGGGGTTTCGTCAGAATGCCAGGCATTATCTTTGGTCTGAGTCTCGAAGGAATTTTTTGGTTATTGACGGTTAAATTGTTTCTATTCCTATTAGGTATCTCCCTTGCTTTAGCAGCTTTTTTACTAGCCATAGCTATATGTGCTCCCATTGCGATTTTTGTTTTTCCTTTTTCAATCCGCTGGAGCTATAAAAATCCTGAAAAAAACGAATCATTTTTATAAAGGAGAATGAAATGATGCAGAAAAAAATCAGAAAAGCCGTTATGTTCGTGTCAGCCCTTGTCTTACTGACCGGTTGTGTCCCCACCGACCCAAGCACTTCAAGTGGAGGTGTTGATTCCAACATCAGCGAAGAAGATCGTAGCTTTCTAGTTACATTCAAAGATGAAAGTGGTCAAACCCTAGAATCTAAAGAGTGGAAAGAAGGCACCGTTCCTTTTTATACTTATGAGAAAACCGATAACGCCGAATGGGACTATACATTTGAAGGATGGTCATTAACTCAAAATGGCGCGGTAATAACCATCGGACCTGTTTCCGCTGATATCACCTATCACGCGATTGTTAATCAAGCCAAACAACTCTATCAAATTTCTTTCTACGATGAAAATGATGGATTATTAAAACAAGAATCTTTCGAATATGGAGTTCGACCATCATATAGTTATGCCGGTCCATCGGATACCGTTGAATGGAACTATACATTCGATGGTTGGGCGGCGGCATCGGGTGGCGAGATTTTAAACGAACTGCCGGTTGTGACGGGAATTTCATCATATTACGCTATTGTGAACAAAGCGAAACAAAGATACACAATAACGTTCGCAACGAGAGGCGGAAGTAACGTGTCTCCGATTGAAGATGAATACGGGGCCTCGATTTCTGAACCTACCAAACCAACCAAAGATGACTATAAATTTGTCGCTTGGTCATATGATGAAAACGGTCAACAAGAAGTTACTTGGCCATTAACATTAACTGAAAGTGTAATTCTATACGCTAATTGGAATGAATTTATCGACATAAAATCATATTTGCAAAGTTTGTTATCAGTTGTAGAACAAGATCCATACAGCTATATTCCCGAAACAATGCGCCCAGCAAATAGCAACAATCATGTTAGTGCTGGCCAAGTGACTTATGACTTCAATATTTTTACCAACGTTAATTCGATTAAATATGGTGGGTATGGCGAACAGTGGCATATGGTCATTGAAAACATTGAAGAGAGTGAAAGATTTTATTCAATTCTCACATTATGCGAAACCGCTATTAACGCTTCGGTTGTCCTCTTCAATAACTATTTGGATGATAATCCAAGCAATTCAGCGTCTCATTCCTTAAATGAAACGGAATATACCGCAAAACTTGATTATAGTGATAATGTTCTTTCTTACACACTTCAGTATAAAACTAATCTCACCATCCCATTTCTTGGCGAAGTTCTTCCGCAAATTGACATGACATACAACCTTGCAACTTTCGAAAAATCAGTGAGAATTCAGCTGACAGAAAACAACGCCATGAAATATGTAGTTAAAGATGATAGTTATGTTTTTGCTCTTCAATACGGCATTGCGGCCGTAAATAGAAAAGCTTTTTTCTCAATCGCTCGGTCGTCGGATGATTCAGTCGAAGGTCACATCTATGAATTTGTCCAGTTTAAAGATAAAGACTTAGTCCCTTCCTGCGCGGATTTCTATATCACTGAAGATTATACTTCATGCGTTGGAAATAAGGCGAGCGGAATGCCCGGATTTACTGGTTATATTAACGAACTTTATAAAACCGACGAAGCGAAGTTGTTAGGTTATGAAGTTAGAGAGACATTCGAGAAATGGGGTTTCCAAGGAACCTACAATACCCTGTTCTTCAATCTAAATAACATCAGCGGGATTAACAACATTAAGGCAGTAAAAAACGAAAACTCTACATTTGGGCTCGGCGGAAACAATAACCATAATATCTATTTGAATAATAGCAGTTCGATTTTTGAACCAACGTATAATTCAAAAACAATATTATTTGTTAATGTTCAAACCTCAAGAAAATATGATATTGAACTCAGAAAACAATATTTCTATGGCCATAACGGTGAAGATCTCGTGTCTTATGAGACCTCTATCCCAATGATGTTCATCCAAGCAGATAACGACACGGACACAAACTTTACTGACTTCTCAAACGATATTCTTACTAAGAGCGAGATTTCCGCAAATGTAACCCTCGCTAATGTTTACATTAGTAAGATCCGAAGTGATTACGCAACATTGGTCGACATCTTTATCGATAATCTTGACGTTGTTACAGGAGGAACAATTGAAAGCTACATTGGCGAAGCAATTGTTATTGAATAATTATGAATATTGAAACCAAGACAGTCAGAAGCGATTTACAATAGTACCTTAAATTTGGATGGAAGCATACTGAGGACGCTCAAGTTCGTTCAGGAAAGCACCATCACACAGACCGTGTTTTGTCAAGGGATAAAGACATGAAAAATCATAGTTTGCTCGCCGCTCTTGAAAACAATTATTTCCAATTAAAACCACAATTATGAACCTATTCTCCAATTACCGATTCTCCCGAAATGTTCCATTTAATCCTCCCACTTGTTTTCCAATTTATCATTTACCATGTTTATAAAGGGAACCAAAAGAGAAACATTCAAGAAAACAACGCATAACTCCATCAACAAATGAGTAAAGTCGAATCTTTGATTTATGCCTGGTGAAAATGATTCTAATCACTTAGCCAACGCACTTTTCCACAAATCTTTTTTTATGAAAGAGAATGATATAAGCCACAAGGGCTCAACACTTTAAGTATTGGGCTCTGTCTTATTAATGAAATCAAAGCGATGTTAAACTTTCAAAAGTGTAAAAATTATGTTTTTTTATCTTTTAGAATCAAGTTAACGATTGTCTCCACA
>JAEWUY010000082.1 GCA_023396795.1 Bacillota bacterium
CGAAAAAATTGGAACAATCGTCAAGAAAGGATAATTGCTATGGATGAACTAGCCCTTGAAGCCCTCGACAAGATGGAAAAGACCATTTCGGTCTACAAAGCTAATCTCAACACCTTACGGACAGGACGTGCCAACGCCGCCCTTTTAGATCGAATTGAAGTTGAATATTATGGTGATAAAATTCTTGTTGGTCAGATTGCCTCGATCACTATTCCTGAACCACGGCAGTTGCTCGTTAAACCATATGATCGTGGTGACTTACGGGCGATTGTAACAGCGATTAACGCGAGCGATTTAAGCATTAATCCGATTGTCGATAGCGATCAAATTCGTTTGATTATTCCGGCCTTAACCGAAGAAACACGTCGTGACTTAGTTAAACGGGCCAAAGTATATTCCGAAGAATCAAAAATTGCTGTCCGTAATGTTCGTCGTGAATATGTGGACTTCATTAAAGATTCTGAAGACTATAGCGATGATTTAAAAAAACGGATTGAAGCCGAAATTCAAAAAGTCACGGATGAATCAAATCGCAAAATTGAAGAAATCCTCGCTAACAAAGAAAAAGAAATCATGTCGATATAAGGGCGGTTAATCCGCTCTTTCTTTTTATTTAAAAAAGATTTTGGTGATTGATTCTTTTATCATGCGCCCGCTCAATGTATACTATTTGTATGGTTTCGAAGACCCCAGAAAATAATTTAGTGCCCTTTAAATTACTTAAACCTATTCACCATATCGCTTTTATTATGGATGGTAACGGCCGCTGGGCGAAGGCTCGCGGATTACCGCGACACCTTGGACACAAAGAGGCGTGTGAACGGATTATTGATGTTTTAAATAACTGTATGGAGTTTGGCATTCGTGTTATTTCTTTATATGCTTTTTCTACTGAGAACTGGAAACGTCCGAAAGCGGAGATTAACCATCTTTTTAACTACTTGGATCTCTTCTTTAAACGTGAATTAGCGACCCTTATTAAAGACGATGTTCGCGTTCATATTTCTGGCGATATTAATGGTTTACCCCTTAAAACACAAAAGACGATTGCTGAGGCGATGGAAAAAACCGCTCATTGTCAAAAGCACATTATGAATATTTGTCTTAACTATGGGGGCCAGCAAGAAATTATTTATGCCGTTAAGCAAATTGCTACTAAAATTCAAAGCCAACAATTGAAAGTTAGTGATATTAACGAAACGCTCTTTGCCAATCACCTTTATACTGCATCCCTGCCACCAGTTGATTTAATGATTCGAACGAGCGGTGAATATCGTTTATCAAATTTTTTGCTTTGGCAAAACGCATATGCCGAATTTGTCTTTCCTGATGTTCACTGGCCAGATTTTAATAAAGAGCAATTAATTGCCTGTCTACGAGAGTTTGAAAGTCGTAATCGCCGTTTCGGGGGACTCAAGAATGAATAAGAATATTGCTAAGATTACGCCGAATGAATTATCAAACGAAACAAAAGCCTCAATGAAGACAAGAATATTGACTTCAATTGTTCTTGCTTTGATTTGTCTTCCTTGTGCCTTTGTTGGCGGGTGGTTTTATTTTGCATTAATTTTCGTTATCGTAGCGATTTCGACACACGAAGTCGTTTCTGTCGAAAGAAAAAGACGCTTCTCGTTATTTATTTATATTTTTTGTTTCGTTATTATGTACGCTTTGATTTATTGGGTTTTCATTAAAAACCAGGTTTTACAATATCGTGATGACCCGACTTCATATGTTTTTGCGATTGAAAAAGGTTTTAGTACCATATCAGTTTCAACGATTGCAATTGCCGTGGCGGCTGGTGTTTTCTTTTTTGTCGTTTTAGCTAACGATAAATTTACGATTCACGATACTGGCTATTTGTTTACGATGATCGTCGTTGTTGCTTTAGGCATGCAAGCTCTTCTGTTTATGCGGTATTACCCTTATTCAAAATTTGCTTTTGATGCAAGCTCAAGCGGAGTTGATATCACGGCACCGATCTTTAAATATTTGCACTCGGCCTTCTTATTACTATATTTGGCTATTGGCGTGATGATTAATGACATTGGTGCCTACTTTATTGGCGTTCTTTTTGGTCATAATAAAGTTAACCCTCGCATTTCTCCTAAAAAAACCTGGGAAGGATTTTTTGGCGGTATAATCATTAGTTTTTTAATTTCGGTTGGGTTTGCTATTTTAGTTAGCGAACTAGGAATGCCGATTCTACCTTTCTTAACAACCGAAAAGTGGTATTGGATTGTTTTGCTTTCCCTTGCCATGCCGATTATTGGTAACCTAGGTGATTTTACTTTTAGTTCAATTAAGCGCCATTATGAAATCAAAGATTTCGGTACTTTTTTGAAAGGTCATGGCGGTGTTTTAGATCGCTTAGACTCTGCTCTTTTCTCGGCGATAGTCGTCGCCATTTTGATAATTTTTATTAACAATGGCTGGGACTTCTTCTTATGAAGCGCATCCTTTTACTAGGGGCCTCAGGAAGTATTGGCACCCAAACACTAGACGTCATTTCTTCAAACCCAAACGACTTTGAATTAGTGGCGTTTTCGGTCGGAGAAAAAGTTGATACCGTTTCTAAAATTATTCGTAATCATCCCCATGTCAGGTATGTTTGTATTAAGCACGGCGAATATCTCGATGTTTTAAAAACACAGCACCCAGACATTATTTTTTATAGTGGGGACGCCGGTCTTATCTCATTGGTAAAAAAAGTAGAATGTGATCTTGTGGTTAACGCCTTAGTCGGTTTTGCTGGTTTTCCACCAACGATTGCCGCGTTAAAAAAGAAAAAAGTTGTTTGTTTAGCAAATAAAGAAAGTCTTGTCGTCGGGGGAGAAATTGTCAATCGTCTTTTGAATAAAGGCTACGGCAAATTATATCCGATTGACTCGGAGCATGTCGCTTTAGCGAAGTGTTTAAGTAAAATTTCACCCATCGAGGTTGATAAGCTCATCCTTACAGCTTCAGGGGGCGCTTTTCGAAATCACAACATTCAACAATTAGAAAACGTTACCTCAAGCGATGCTTTAAAACATCCAACCTGGCAAATGGGTTCAAAAATTACCATCGATTCTGCCACCATGATGAATAAAGGTTTTGAAGTTATTGAAG
>JAEWUY010000033.1 GCA_023396795.1 Bacillota bacterium
GCGAATTCACTTTACAAGATTGGTAAAAAGGCTAAAGGCGCGATTAATCGAGCTGGGCAACAAATATTACGAATATTGAACTTTGATAGTCATGAAATTATTTTCACTAGCTGCGCGACAGAAGCGAATAATTTGGTAATTAAAGGCGTAATTGAAAGCTTTAAAGGAAGAAAAAAACGTATTATTACGACCATGTTTGAACATTCTTCAATCATTGGACCAATTAACGCTTTACAAAAAAACGGTTATTTAGTCAGCGTTGTTCGTCATAACGAAAATGGGCAAGTTGATTTAGAGGATTTGCAAAAACTTCTTAGCGAAGATGTTGCGTTAGTTTCAATTGGATCGGTTAACTCCGAAATTGGCATTCGTCAACCCATTGAACAAATTGCCGAAATAGTTCACGAAGCAGGAAGCCTTCTTCACTGTGACGCAACGCAAAGTATTGGCAAAGAAATTGTTAATCTTAATGTGGTTGACTACGTAACTTTTTCCGCACATAAATTTTATGGCGTCAAGGGTATCGGCGCGCTTGTTAAACGTTATAGTGCTCCTCTTTCATCGCAAATTAAAGGCGGAAACAGCACAACTATTTATCGTTCAGGAACACCGGCGACTCCTTTAATTCTTTCTTTAAAGAAAGCTTTACAATTAATATATAAAAATCATGACCGAAAATATCAAAAAGTTAAAACTTTAAATGCTTTTCTACGTCGAAGGCTGACAAAAATCGCAAACGTAGTTATTAATAGCCCGGTTGGAGGACTCCCTCACATTCTGAATTTTAGCATTATAGGCTATCCTAGCCGTAAGATGATTAGGGAGTTATCAAAACTTGATATTTATGTTTCTAATCATAGCGCTTGTGCAAGCAATACAAGCAAGTCACAAGCCATTTTAGCCTTAACAAACGATCAAAAACGGGCATCTTCAAGTCTGCGTGTAAGTTTGTCCCATTTGACAACCAAATTAGAATTACGAATGTTTTTAGCCTCTCTTAAAAAGGTGGCGGGATAAATTATGAAAGCTGTTATCATTTCCGCTGTTTGGTGTCCCTCGTGCTTAATTATGATTGGTCGTTATCATGAACTCCGTGATATGCATCCAGATATCGAATTTATAGAATTTGATTATGACGACGATAAAGACGCCGTAGCCAAACACAAGGTTTGGAAAACACTGCCTGTGATGATTTTGTATATTGATGATTTAGAAGTAGCACGCTTTATTGGTGAAAAATCGTTAAAAGAACTTTCCTCGAAAATTGAGGAATTGAAAAATGATAAGTAAATGGCAGAAATTATTATTTGCCGTTGCTTCTGTTTTTTTGCTGTCATCAAGTGGCGGTGATTTTTCTTCTCAAGAACCTGCCGCAAGACTTGAACCAATTAATGAGGTTAATTTGCATTTTTTTTATAGTGAATACTGCGCCCATTGTAGTGAAGAAAAAATCTTTTTGGACGAAATAAAAGACGATTATGAAAATCTTACTATTATTCCTTACTTAACTGACTCGCTTTTAGGCGAAGGAGGGGCGAATCCTGATTATTCGCGTAACATTCAACTATTAGAAGATGTTGCTGATGTTTTTGATATTACTGCTGGCGTTCCGTTAACGGTTATTAACGGCAAAGCCTTTTTGGGGTTTAACGCCGCCATTGAATATTCGATTCCTAAATATATTGAAAAGTACTCAGAATTTCCTCAAGCCGATGTTGTAAGCAAAATAATTAATGACGAAGATATTGTTGAAGGCGATATCGATCGAAGCGAGTTAGAATTAATTGAACTACCGTTAATTGGGGTTGTCGATCCCAAAACAATTTCGCTTGGAGTTGTGGCGATAGTATTGGGTTTTGTCGATGGATTCAATCCGTGTGCGATGTGGGTCTTACTCTTTCTTATTTCGCTTTTGCTACCTAATGGTGACCGAAAGAGAATTTTTATTCTGGGTGGAGTCTTTCTATTGACGTCAGCCTTGTTCTATTTTGCTTTGATGATGGCTTGGATAAACACTGTCGTCCTTGTAGCTGCTAACTTAGCGTTTCGAATTATTGTTGGCGTCTTTGCATTATCCGCAGGAGGCTTTAACCTTTATCAATTTATCAAAAACGTTCGCCAAAAAGATGTGGGTTGTGAAGTAACCGACGAGAAGCAGCGCACCAAAATAATGGAACGCGTCAAAAGGATTATCAATCAAAATAAGTTGATTCTAGCTTTGCTAGGAGTCATTGTATTAGCCTTAATTGTCAATTTTATTGAATTAGCGTGTTCGGCGGGTCTACCATTAGTTTTTGCAAATATTTTAGCCCTGAATGGTTTGGGTGGTTGGTCAAGTCTTGGTTATGTTTTGATTTATATTTTCTTCTTTATTTTAGATGACTTAATCGTTTTTACCATCGTCATGTTGACTCTTAAAATTAAAGTTATTTCAAATAAAATCACCCGATATAATCATTTGGTTGGTGGGCTTATAATGGTGGCGATTGGCATTCTTGTAATCTTTTTTCCAGCTATTTTGCAATTCAATTTTTGATCGATAAGCATATTGCTTAGTTTATCGTTTAATTCTTGATAAAATATAAATATAAATGTCATGGTTTAACTGTGACACAACATAAATAAGGAGAATAAAACATGGAAGAAACTGTCTACAGCATGCCTTTAATTGGCGACAAGGCTCCGGCTTTTAAGGCCGTAACCACGCAGGGAATGATTAATTTCCCCGAAGACTACAAAGGAAAATGGGTTATCCTTTTCTCGCACCCCGCAGATTTTACCCCTGTCTGCACGACTGAATTCATGACTTTTGCTTCGATGGCGGATGAGTTCAAAGCCCTTAATACCGAGTTAGTCGGATTATCGGTTGATTCACTATACGCTCACATCGCTTGGCTCAGAAAAATTCAGGAAATTGAATGGAAGAACTATAAAAAGGTCGAAGTTAAGTTCCCATTAATTGAAGACATTCGTATGGATGTGGCAAGAAAATATGGAATGATTCAACCTGGTCAATCTAATACTCAAGCTGTTCGCGCCGTCTTTGTTGTTGATCCTAACGGTATTGTACGCACCATTTTATATTACCCACTTTCAATGGGCCGTAATTTTGATGAGATTAGACGTATTATTCAAGCTTTACAAAAAGCCGATAATGATAAAGTCGCCACACCAGCTGACTGGCGTCCAGGCGATGATGTTATTATTCCGACCCCTGGGTCCTGTGGAACCGCTAAAGAACGTATGGAAGACAAATCAGACGACAAGTATTGTCTTGACTGGTTTATGTGTTTCAAACGCGAAGGCAAAAAGTAATTCAGAAATTAATAAAAAATACATCGGCAACCGCTGATGTATTTTTCTTTTTACTTGTGGCGAACGACTTCAAAGCGCTCAAGAGTATAAGGTTCGGTTTTCTTAATTCCGGCCTTTCTTAAAACAATGTCCATTTGTTCCTCGACACTATCAACACCTTCGAGATTTGGCAGTAATAAGCCACTCCTTCCTTTGTGTCGGACGATTACACCATATTTTTTAACATCTAACTGTTGAGGCGAAGAAATTTTTTCTGGGCTGTTTAATATATCCACGCTATAAACGAGTTCTGATAGCTCGTTCGCCTCAACCGGATCAAAACGCGGATCTTCACATCCAGCGGAAATGGCATTTTGAACAATTTCTTCTTCTAGTGAGTTAGTTGTGGGCATAATTGTTCCAATGCAACCACGCAATGAACCATGCTTTTTCAAAGACACAAAAACACCGGCTTTTTGATTTAGCAAGCGTGTCTCGATTTTATCTTTAGGCAACCTTGAACCATTTAATACATAGTATTCAAGACTTTGTCTTGCCAAAGCAACATAAGGATCTTCATCTTTTCGAATCGCGGATAAACGTCTTTCTTCGTCTTTTTGATGCTTATCACCATAATTGCGACTATCGTCACCGCTTTTTATTTCAAAAGACGCAACGGCATAGCCCACACCAAACGGACCCTCATATGAAAGAAGTTTGGCTTCAATCGCCATCTTATCGAGGAAACCAGCCAAAATCATCAATGAACGGAAACCGCATTCTCCTGCCCCTTCGATAATTACGGGATCGATTGTAAAAAGATCTAAAAAATTACCGTGATTTAAAATCTCGCAAATCTTTTGATCAAAAAGAGGCCCTTCTTTAGCAAAGCCATATGGCCCATTATTTTTAAGCATGTGTGACAAATCGCCACTAGCGATAAGCACATAACGCTTTTCGGGATTATTATTTACGGCTTCTTGAATTAGTTTTCCGTAGTTATAGTGGGCCAAAAAGGACATGCCGGAAAACGACAGACGAACAATATCATATTTAGGAATATATTTATTGATAAAATACATTGGAATCATAACACCATGATCCAATTTTGAACTTTGTCTACCGAGCGTTCCGGCACGAATATTTTGTGCTTCGGCAAGTTGCTCTAATTGATTAATAAAATTAACATCACTATTTTGTTTAAAAATTATCTCCGGAGCATGGAACTGTGATAAATCGCCTTTATTTTTTATACTTTTTTCGACATGAAAATAGTCCTCGTAAGTCAAAGCATGAGGTGATATAAAAATAATGGTATGTGGTTTAAAATCCGCAATCTCTTTGGCAATCGTTTCATAAGCACTTATTGTTTTTTGAATGCCGAATTGTTCACCGCGACCGATTTCGGGAATTATTAGTGGTGGGTGGGGCACAAAATAGGCTTTTGCGTTTTTCATTTTAAACATTTCCTAAATGAATATATTTAATTCCCGCAAGCTTGCCTATGTCTCGTGCTAAATGGAGTGATTCAAGAGGTGTAATCTTTTTGTCGAGCATTCGCCAAGCTGGAAAGAAGCGACTGATGTGCCATGGTACATCGCATCCAACAGTCGATACAATGGCAATGACTAGTTCTTCGATTTGCGACTTTGCATCATTAAGCCCAGGAATTAACAGCGTTGTAAGTTCAAGATGAATATGAGCCTTTTGCATAGTTTTCAGATTATTTAGTATGGTTTTTAAGTTTCCGCCACAATGTTTTTGATAAAATTCATCATTCGGGCCTTTGATGTCGATATTGGCGGCGTCAATATAAGGAAGAAGAAGTTCAAGCGATTGTTCACTCATAAAACCATTGCTTACCCAAACGTTTTTGAGTCCTTTTTGATGCGCTAATTTCATTGTTTCCAAAGCGTATTCTAAAAACACTGTTGGCTCACTATATGTATAAGCAATCGAAGGTGTAGAAAATTTTATAGCCCGTTGAACGTGTTCCTCGGGAGTAACTTCCTCGCCCTCAACAACGAATTCGTTATGAGGAGTTTGCGATATATCATAATTTTGACACCAAAGGCAGTGCATATTGCAACCGACAGCGGCAAAAGAGTAGACTTCGCTTTTTGGCAAAAAATGATATAGAGGTTTCTTTTCGATTGGATCGATAGCTGCCGCAACACAAAGTCCATAGTTTAAAGAATATAGCGTGCCTCCAACATTAGAACGAACGCGACAAAACCCACGCTTTCCCAACGCAATTAAACAGTGGTGGGCGCATGCGTCACAACGAACGTTGCCATTTGGCAACTTAGTATAGAGCAAAGCTTCTTTCATTAATTTTATTGTACTCGATTTCGCATTTTTATAGTATTTTGATTTCCTTTCCGAAAACGGTTACAAGCAAATAATTTTTGAATAGATATTTGAATTATGTATAATGTGAGACAAGATGGAACAAAAAGGAGGTTAATCCATTATTCACTAAAATGTAGCGCCTGGCCCTCTTTAAATAGGGTGACGAGGAACAAGGTTTTCGAAAGATTCGGCGGGTGCCTTGTCGGCCCAAGCGGTCGTTAGAAAAGGGACAAATTCATAGAGCCCTAATCATGCTTAGCTTTTCATCTTAAATGCATCGATTTTTTCGATATATAAATAGTGGATTTACTTTAAATATGTAATATCGAAGTGCAATTCGGCACGGATATTTGCTTTTATTTATGAGCAATCATCCCAATCTTTTATTTAGAAAAAATTGGAGAATTAAAATGGAAAAACAAATTATTATCGAAGAATTCGGTAAAAAGCAGTTTAACGAAAAAGTTATGCGGGACTCTCTTCCGTTATCTGTTTATAAAAAATGGCAGCAAGCTACTTGCAACGAAACGCAAATTGATCGAGAGACGGCCGACGCAATTGCTCACGCGATGAAAGTCTGGGCCATTGACTTAGGGGCAACACATTTTTGTCATTGGTTTCAACCGATGACGGGATTAACGGCCGAAAAGCATGAAGCCTTTGTCCAAATGGATAGCGACGGTCAGCCGATCGCCCGCCTTTCTGGTAAATCCTTGTTAAAAGGAGAGACTGATGGTTCTTCTTTTCCAAATGGTGGTTTGCGGACCGCTTTTGAAGCGCGGGGATATACGTATCTTGATATTACCTCTTACGCCTTTGTTCGTGGTCATGTCTTATTTATTCCCTGTGTTTTTGTCAGTTATACAGGTGCTAAGTTGGATCAGAAACTTCCTTTGCTTGTCGCCTTAGAAAAAGTAAACGCTAACGCTTCTGAAGTTTTAAAAAAATTAGGATATAGTGGTTTTAAATCCGTTAAGGCGATGATTGGGTTGGAACAAGAATACTTTTTAGTCGATAAAGAACAAGCCTTAAAACGTCCAGATATTATTTTTACTGGGAAGACATTATTTGGCGAGAGCATGCCCAAAGATCAAGGTATGAACGATCACTATTTTGGAGCTTTGACCGAGCGCGTTTCCTCTTTTATGAAAGAAGTGAATCAAAAATGTTGGGAAGTTGGCATTTTTGCCTCAACCGAACATAACGAAGTGGCGCCTGGACAATATGAATTTGTCAGCATATTTACTAATGCAAACCTCGCTGTTGATCAAAACATGGTTGTCATGGATATCTTAAAACGCATGGCATTGCGTCATGACTTAATTTGTTTACTCAATGAAAAGCCTTTTGATGGCGTCAACGGCTCCGGAAAACACAATAACTTTTCACTTGCAACCGACAAAGGCATGAATCTATTTGAATTAGGCGAGAATCCAACTGACAATCTTCGTTTCTTGGTTTTTGCAACTGCCTTTATTCAAGCCGTTGATCGTTATGCGACACTTATTCGCATGGCTTGCTCGGATGCCGGTAATGACTATCGTCTCGGGGGACACGAAGCTCCACCGGCGATTGTTTCGATTTTCTTGGGCGATCATTTGCATCGCTTATTTGAAAAATTGGCGAGCAAACCGAATATTTCACCAGTTGAACTCGAAAAAATGTATTCGCCAGTTAAAAATTTATCGGCCTTACCGCTTGATATTACGGATCGTAACCGGACTTCGCCTGTTTCGTTTACTGGCAATAAATTCGAAGTGCGGATTTTAGGTTCTTCACGAAGTGCCTCCGCCCTTAATACGGT
>JAEWUY010000039.1 GCA_023396795.1 Bacillota bacterium
TTGTTGCCGTGATGCTTGGAAGTGGCAGAAAAATAACCCAAATGGTTATGAATAAAGATTTATAATCTTATAATGGATAAAGAGGATAAAAATATGACAAGAGAAAAAGTGAAGATGACTTTAAAAAACGGCGAGGAGCTATTTGGCTATTCTTGGGCAATAGAAAAACCAATCGCTAACGTTGTTATTTTAACCGGTATGGAAGAGCATTCTTTGCGTTATGATCATTTTGCGAATTTTCTTAATGAAAATGGCTATAACGTATACTGTATTGACCATTATGGTCAAGGCGAAAATGTCGAAGAAACAGAACAGCTCGGTGTTTGGCCAAATTCTGGTTTCTCAAAAACAGTCAAAAATACTGATGAATTAGTGGAGAAACTTCGTGTTTCCGTTTTACCAACTTATTTGTTTGGCCATTCAATGGGTAGTTTTATCGTTCAAGATTATATACAAAGATATACCGAGCATGTTAACAAAGTTATCCTCTCTGGAACTAACGGTCCAAATCGTTTGATGATCACGATAGGCTTCTTTTTATCGAAGCTTATCGTTAACAAGAAAAATCGCAAAAAGCCCTCTAAGTTCCTTAGAAGTCTAATGATTGGTCCATATACGGCGGCCATCAAGAATCACAAGACAAAGACTGATTGGCTGAGCGTGAATGAAGAAAATGTTCGCCGCTATAACGAGGATCCTAAATGCGGGTTTCTCTATGAATCCAAGAAAAGCTTTTATCGCGAGTTCTTGAAAGGTCTCAACCGCCTTCATAAACCTAAATTCATGAGAAAGATCAGGCAAGATATGTCAATCCTGCTCGTCGCAGGAGCGGAAGATCCGGTCGGAAACAATTCAAAAGGCGTTTTGAAATTAGCAAAGCTATATAAAAGACTTGGAATTAACGATGTTCAAACGATTATCTATCCGAATATGAGGCATGAGATTTTAAACGAAACTGATAATCAGCAAGTGTATCAAGACATCTTAAACTTTTTAAAGGCAGAGCACGCGAAAGCGGAAGCGATGATTAAACAAAGATAGGAGATAGTTATGAAAAGAGTTATTACATATGGTACTTTTGACTTATTGCACTATGGCCATATCAACCTTCTTCAAAGAGCCAAGCAACTCGGAGACTATTTAATTGTGGCTTTGTCTACAAATGAATTCAATGAGATAAAAGGAAAAAAATGTTATTTTTCATATGAAATAAGAAAAAAACTACTCGAATCAATACGCTATGTCGACTTAGTGATTCCGGAAAATGATTGGGAACAAAAAGTCAAGGATGTTGAATTGTACAATGTTGATGTTTTTGTTATGGGCGACGATTGGAAGGGGAAGTTTGATTTTCTTAAGAATTATTGCGAGGTTGTGTACTTATCAAGGACTCCAGAAATATCTACCACCAAGATTAAAAACGACATTCATTTCAATGGAGCGGATAAGAAATGACGAAGGATGAATTTCGAAAATTCCAATTATCTCAGATGCCTATTTTGCTTGAATTTCGCCGTATTTGCGAAAATCACAAAATAAAGTATTATTTGGCGGCAGGAACAATGTTGGGTGCCGTTAGACATGGTGGCTTCATACCTTGGGACCCGGATATTGATATCATTATGCCAAGAAGCGACTATGAAAAATTCATGGAAATATGTGCCACTGAATTGGATGAAAAATATTTCTTGGCAAATTACAAATCCGAGAAATATCACTGTAATCCTCACGCCAAGATTTACATTAACAATACTGAAATAGTCTACGCCAATCCAAATATTCGAGAACATTCAAGGGACCATCCAGGAATTTATATCGACATCGCCCCTCTCGATAAAGCTCCTGAAGAAGTACGAAAGCAAAAAAAACAAGCGAATAAAATTATGTTTTATCGTCGCCTGCGTCACTTTAAACAAGGGAAGATATATGAAGATGGAATTCTAAAGTATAAAAGAATCATAAAAACATTAGTTAGGTGGGCTCTTTTTTTCATACCATTGAGATTCATCAACAAAAAAGAAGATTTATGCATGCAAAAATACAATAATACTGACTCAAGTTTAGTCTGTGATATGCCAAGCAAATATCCCTATTCTCGCATGGTAACAAAAAAAACAATTTATGGCGAGCCTACCCCAGTCATTTTTGAAGGAGAACAGTTTACCGGTCCGGAAAAAGTAGATGAATATTTAAAAATGTATTATGGCAATTATATGGAGACACCTCCATTGAAAGAAAAAGAATCCATTTTTGACTTTTATTTAAGTGTTAGGATTTCGGCGAATAACTAATCGAATTGTTTGAGACAAAAAGCGGAATGAGCAGAACCAAAAGAGCATTCATTAATTCGTTAACGGCCGCCATTTTTAGTGTTGTGCAAATTTCCATTGGTATAGTCTTGCCGAGGCTTATAATTGGCGAGTATGGTTCGGATATCAATGGTTTAACCGTTTCGATTCAACAATTTGTTAGTTATCTTGGATATCTCGAGTTGGGCCTTTCTTCCGTTTTCATTTACTCGCTATATAAACCTTTAGCCCTTCAAGATAAATTCGTAATTAATGGTCTTGTTTCGTCAGCCAAAAAATCATATAACAAGGTTAGCCTCTTTTATCTAATTGGCGTCGTCATTCTAGCATCAATATATCCATTTATTGCCAATATTGGCGAGATTGATATATGGGTCGTCATGACTATGGTGTTTGTTATTGGCGTGTCAGGGCTTCTTGAGATGTTTTCTGTTGCAAAGTATCGCGTTTTGCTAACTGCCGATCAAAAGGTATATATCTTAAATCTTTCGTTTCTCGCAAGCGTAATTATAAGTTTTGCTATCGCTTTTATTTTAATTTCACTTAATCAACACATTATCCTTGTTAAAGCATCGTCCATTATCTCGATATTGTTAAGAACAATCTTCTTACATTTTTATACAAAGAAAAAGTATCCATATCTTATATTCAATAAAGTTATAGAAAAAACTGCTGTGCAAACTTCAGTAAAGAGATTTGATGCCGTTTTAATGCAGGTGAGCAAGACTGTTGCATATTCTCTCCCAGTTTTGGCTCTAACCATTTTATCTTCAATGAAGATTGTTAGTATATTTTCCGTCTATTATTTAGTGTTTCACGGATTACAAACAATATTGAGCACAATAACATCAGGATCAACTGCAACTTTTGGAGAAATGTTATCGAAGGGAGAGTTTGAGAGAACCAAAAATGCATATAGTCAATTCGAACTAGTTTTGCTAAATGCGCAAACGGTATTGTATTCTTGTTCAATAATACTG
>JAEWUY010000007.1 GCA_023396795.1 Bacillota bacterium
AACGCATGAAAACAACAATCGCCATCGTAATCATCCACAAAACGGCAAACTCAAATACTTTTCGTATTGTTAAAGATGACAAAGTTATCATCATTTGTTCAAGACGATTAGCTTCCTTAATTAACGCTTCGCTCATTAAAAGAATATTGCCACCTTGTTCTTCGTATAAAGACAAGACATTTAAAAACATATGATATATATCAAAGCAAAAATATTTATTCAGACTTTCGATTCGCTGACGAATTGCCAACTGTTCAAGATGAACGATTTCCTGACGAAAAGAGTTTGTGGCATTGATTGTAGCGTTTTCGTAAGCTTCATTCATGGAATTGCGAATACTCATTGAAAGTAAAAATGTGTTAATAAAATTATTGCACTCATGGGCACTTTGTCTTGTTAATGCGCTCTTTTTAAGCTTTTTATTAACGAAAAGCCAAAAATACCCAACATAAGTTAGAGTCAAGCCAATAGCGAGAATGAAATTACCAGAAGAAAAATAAGCCAGAACCCCTGTTATCATCGAAATAAAAAGGGCAACAATTGTTATCATCATATTTTAAAAAGACTCGCGATTTCTGCCACCGCGTTTTCTTTCTCGATTAAAGCTTTTGTGTATGAGGAGAGTTGGGCGATTTCTTCTTTTGGCTTTGTAAGATCATACACCGTAATAAGCTTCTGCGTGTTGTTATCAAATTCCGCTATTGTCTGAACAAATCGCATAATTCTTCCGTTCTCATCAACGCTTTTATTCAAGTATAGAAAATAGCGAAAATGGTCTAAAATATCTTGCAGAGCTTCATCATATTTTGTTTCTTGCCCATTCATCAAAACCATCCTGACCATTCGATTAGGAATATTTTCAACGCTATGAGCATGAATTGTCGTAATAATAGGGTGACCAGTCATGACTGAGTTTAAAACATCAAGCATTTCACGACCTCGACTTTCAGCAATAATGAGCCAATCAGGATGACTACGTAAGGCATTACGAATGAGTTCCTGAAAAGAACCAGACACAATATGTTCACTAACAAGCCAACTAGTTATATCAAGATGGTCATTATCACTCGCATATGTAAGTTCTTGAACATTATCAATAATAATTACGCGACTTTGTTTGGGAAGAAGATGCAAAAGAAATTTTTGTAGTTCCGTTTTACCTGAGCCGGTTGGTCCGCCAATGACGATGGATTGCTTATTTTTAACAAGAATTTCCATTAATCGCCCTACTTCTTGAGGCATAAAAGAGCCATCGAGAGTAATGCGCGGTTTTTTTGAAGAAAGGCGCAGTGAAAAGGTCGAAGTCTTATTATTCGCATAACGTCCTAAAGAATAATGAACAGCGTTTAAACGATAACGTCCAAAACTCAAATCAAGTAAAGGGTTCGCATAGGAAAACTGTTTTTCACCTAAATTAGCGATATGGCGAAGAAAATCATGAACCCGTTCAGATGTTATTTCCAATGAACTCTTTTGCCGTCCGATATCGTTGTGCTGATAAAAAATATAGCAACCATTATAAGAAATGTCTGTGATAAGTTCTTCCTTAACGAGTTCCGCTAAAAACGACTTTTCAATAAACTCGATTAATATTTTTGAGCTTTCATTCAACATGGTTTTTGATTGTAAATGTCAAACTATTTTCGTAATACATTTCTCCCGTGATTTTCGTTTTTAAAGCAATTGATACGCCATCATAATGCTGATTAAAAAAATCTTCGTTACCATCGGTGTCAAAATAGAAAAAGGAAAGAGCATACGATGATACATATTTATCAAGGTTGATTGTAAAATAATCTTTCGTTTTCTCCTCAAGATAAGTAATATCAAAAAACGGTTTTTCAAAGGTGTGTTGATCAATGATTACAACGGAGTTTTCGATAATCCCTTTAGGCAACAATAAAAAGGTACGATTAACCCCACTAAGGCGATAAGAAAAAAAGAAACCCGACAGTACAATATAAAAAGTAAGAACGCCTAACCAAACATTCATCATAAAGTTATCATTTCCCATTCTTCAAAAACCGTTTCGTCTTGGCAAGTTGAAGTCGAAACGCAATACATCGAATCACGGCAATTACCGATAAAGCGCAAGTAAGAGAAATAAGTAAAATCATAAATGATGGTGCTTTCATTAATTCCGCAATTATTAATAACAATCGACATTTCTAAGTCTTTTTCGGTTTCATATTTTTCTTTGGGAAAATAAAAAGTATTCGTCGCCACAAACCCATCACGCGATGATAAAGACATCAACAATGTATCTGGGTCAACATATAAATTGACTCCATAAGTAAAGTGATAGTGATCTTCTCCGCCGTTATATATTTGTAAAGCAACATCGCGATAGCCAATGGCAATTCCCCTGTCGAGTCGTGAATAATATCCGTAATCATCTTTAATTCGTAATACCGCTGTGCTGTAGGAAAAATTGTTCTCCGATGTAAAAAACAAATTATCTAAATCCAAATGATGATAATATTCATTTTCTATGATTGGGTTAAAACCATAAAAACAGAAGTAATCACGTTTTTTTGTAAGAATGCCACTAGACAAGGTGATATCGTTATGCGGCGAAGCATATTCTGTTAGGTTATCTTGGCCGGGACGAACCACCGCTTTTGTTTTATAAAAAGCATCAACACTAATTGACTTTGTTATTTTATTCATCGTTGCTTCAAAACTAATATTGTTAGGTCCTTCACTTAACAAACCACCATCTAAAACAACAACTCTTTGCAAATCACTAATACCCATGTCGACATTTGCGTAATCTTGAAATATAAGTAAAGGAATCGGAAACTGCTGGTTTTGCAAAAAAACGTTGAAATGAACTACTTCTCCGCCACGGAGTGATGAAACACGATAAACAAAAGTTACCTCCTGATTTTCTTGAGCTTCTAATGGGCTGATATGAAAGGACATCCACCCAGTTAAGCTCGGAAAATCCACAGCAAGACATGAGGCAATTAAGGGTAAGCTTAAAACAATCGCGAGTAATTTATTGCGTTTTTTCATTTTTATTCTAAAGAGTCGAGAAATTTACAGATGGCCGTTCTTTTTAGGCGATAGTATGTTGAAGTTGAATAAAGTTCAACCCACCAAAACTTGTAATTATTGAAGAAAAAATCGTTATTAATGATGCGCCGTGAATCGAGATCTAAGCTTTTAAAGGCTGCTTCGATTTTAGCAACATACAATTTATTTACTTCGTTTCCTCGGTATTCCATTGAAGTATGAGCCATATTCAGATTCGCATGCCCATTACGCAAACTGCTCGCGTCAAGAGCTTTAAAATATAAACGGGCCACTTCATTCGTTTCCTTGCATAAATTACGAAACTTTGCCGTGTTTCTTCGTCTGATCAATTCCTTTTCCTCCTTTCTCCCCACGTAAAATGTTTAAGTAAATAAAATCAAAAATGATTCATATTTTTCAATGGCATAACAAAAAAAGTACTATTATGGTTTTTTGTCACAGTTCCAATAAATTCTCGTGTCTCAATTAAATGAGACAATTGAAAAATAACCCTATTTATACTTCTTTGATTCGCCAAGAATGCCCCGCTTGCTCAACATAGCCAAAATGTGTAATTGCTTTAATATACAAAAGAAACAAGTAGTAATATTTTAACTTGTATATATATTTCTTTCAATCACGCCAAAAGCCCTTTATCTCCAAGAAACGATAACTTATAATAGCGATATGATTATCCTTGTTGGAGCTTCGGCCAGCGGAAAAACGGAAATAGCCAAAATTTTGGCGCGGAAATTTGGCATCGTCAAAGCCATAACCCACACAACACGCAATATGCGTGAAGGTGAGAAAAATGGTGTTGATTATTTCTTTGTCAGCAAAGAAGATTTTTTAAAACTTGCCGAAGAAAAAGCCTTTGTTGAAACAACTTTTTATAATGGGAATTACTACGGATGCTCTAAATCGCAAGTTCATGACGATAAGGCTGTAATTGTTGATCCAAATGGTTTAAAAGCTTTTTTATCTCTCGATGATCCTCGTGTTATATCGTTTTATATTGAGGCTGATGAAAAGACGCGTTATCAACGCATGCTTAGTCGCGGTGATAGTAAAGAAAACGCAATAATGCGTATTGAAAACGATAAAAAGGACTTCTTTCCGGAAAATGTTGGTTTTACTCATCACATCATTATTAACGAAGACAACACATTAGAAGAAGCTGCCGATATTATTTATCGAAAATATCTCGGGGCCTTAAAGATTCTTAAACGTTAACTAGTTCAATAAATTCATCGTAAGTTGTGTACTTGTCATAGACAACTTTTTCTTTGATATATATGATGCGGTTAGCGACAGTACTAATTAATTCGTGATCATGCGAAGTAAAAAGAATGACGCCGCGATAGTTGATCATACCTTTATTTAAAGCTGTAATTGCCTCAAGATCGAGGTGATTAGTTGGGTCATCAAGAATAAGAAAATTTCCAGCAATCAACATCATGCGCGCCAACATTAATCGCACTCTTTCCCCACCCGATAAAACATTAACGGGTTTCAAAGCTTCTTCGCCGGAAAATAACATGCGTCCAAGCCATCCGCGTAGTGTCGTTTCGCTTTGATCTTTAGAATATGGTCGTATCCATTCAACAAGATTTTCATCATGTCCGACAAAGAAGGAAGCGTTATCGCTCGGCAAATAAGTTGTTGTAATCGTTACGCCATAACGAAATTCACCCTTATCCTGAGTAGTTATACCACCAAGAATATCAAATAAAGTTGTTATTACTTGGCTATTATCAGCGATAAAAGCAACTTTATCGCCACGGTTAATCGTAAAACTTACATTTTCAAAGATGCCGTTTTTACTCAAATTTTTAACTTCTAAAACATTATTGCCAACTTCTTTTTCAAATTTCCATTCGACAAACGGATAACGGCGACTTGAAGGTTTTAAATCATCAAGAGTAATTTTTTCTAATTCTTTTTTACGGGATGTCGCTTGTTTGGATTTGGACGCGTTAGCCGAGAACCGGGCAATAAAAGTTTCCAATTCTTTGACTCGCGTTTCTTTTTTCACATTTTCGCGCTTTGATTGTTCAAGAATTAACTGGCTTGATTGATACCAAAAATCGTAGTTGCCAACATAAGAAGTGATTTTGCCATAATCCACATCAAGAATTCGTGTACACACTTTATTGAGAAAGTGACGATCATGAGAAACAATAATGACGATATTATCAAAGTTATATAAAAAGTTTTCAAGCCATCGCGTTGCTTGAATGTCAAGGTCATTCGTGGGCTCATCTAAAATTAGTATATCGGGATTACCAAATAAGGCTTGGGCAAGTAAAACTTTGACAATCTGACGTTGATCAAGTTCCCCCACTAACATATCTTGTGAATCATTATCAATTCCCAATGAATTAAGAAGGGCTCGCACTTCGCTTTCGGCACCATAGCCATTTAACTCAGCATACTCAAGTTCAAGTTCAGCAGCCTTTAATCCATCGGCTTCCGAGAAATCAGGCTTTGAGTAAAGGAGGTCTCGTTCTTTTTGAATTTTAACAAGCTTTTGATGCCCTTCCAAAACAGCATCAACAACACGAAAGTTATCATAGGCATGGTGATCTTGTTTTAAAGCGGAAATTCGTTGTTTATCGGTAACAACAACTTCGCCATTGTTTGGTTCTAATTCGCCCGTTAAAATCTGCAAAAATGTTGACTTGCCGGTTCCGTTAGCCCCAATGATTCCATAGCAATTGCCCTTGTCAAAAGTCAGATTCACGTTCTTAAAAAGAACGCGCCCGCCAAATTGCAATGTAACATTATCAACAAGTAACATATTATAATTTTCCTTTTTCCTCAAAAAATTGACGCGTTTTTTTGTGAATTAAGTTAGCGTTACGAGACAAGATTTTCGGAATCTGATGATTGATTGGATATCCAGAAATAGCAAATAAACCACGTGGTAATAAATATTGCCCATGCCGCTTTTCATCCGAGGCTAATAAAACAATGCCTAAGGATGCTTTTTCGGGGTGATTCATAAACGCACTCATAAAACCACGAGCGATTTTGGAAAACCAACTTGGAAAAGAGTTTGAAGTTCCACTAACGATATTGGTCGAGGCAACACCAGGATGCATCATCGAATAATGAACGTTGCTATCTTCTTTTTTCATATATGAATAGTGATTAGCCATCATAAACTTTTTCGAAAGAGCATATTGACGATAAAGAGTAATTTTATGTGAAGTAAAATATTGCGGTATATTTTCATATTTATAACGACGATTGGCCAATGAACCAACACAAACCACATTTATGCTAGGCATTTTGGCAAAATACGCATTAAGTAATTCGAATAAATAAAAAGTTCCAAGATAATTTGTTCCCATCGTCAATGGAAAATCATCTTGTGTTTTCGCGCTCTTGGCAGGATGAAAAATGCCGGCATTAAAAACAAATCCATCAATCTTGGGATATTTTTCTTGTAACTCTTTTGCAAAGGTTTCGATGCTTGAAAAAGAAGCCTGGTCAAGTTGTAAAATGTCGATTTGAGCTCCTTTAACAAAATCAAGAATCGCTTGTTTGGCACTTTCAGCCCGCTTTAAACTACGGCAAGCCATAATAATATGGGCTCCTTTATATGCCAGAGCTCGAGCAGCGTAAAAACCGATGCCACTATTCGCACCAGTAATGACAATCGTTTTATGTCGACAATCATTAACGTATTTATCTAAATATGCTTGATATTTTAAACTGACCATAACCCTAATTCATAGATGAGAATAAGTCCGCTAACTAAGACGGCAACGACCAATAACGAAATAAGAACGAGAGCCACAATTTTCCGATCTGTCTTATTGGATGGATCAAATTTTGGCTCATGGTCCGGTCGTGGTGTCATCTTGTTGTTTTTGTCAAAATTGAACATGCGTTTTTCTCCTCATGTATTGTAGCAGTTTATCAGTTTTTTTCTATTAAAAAAACAAACAATAAAAAACGAGGAAGGTATTTCGTCCTTATTCCTCGTCTTCTTTTTTTGTATCGAGAATTTTAACGCGTATTTTTTCGACCGTGAACTCATCGGCCTCTATTACTTTAACTTCTAAATTTTGGTAGGTAAAATAATCGCCAATTTTGGCAAAACGTTCTAATATCGCGACGCACCATCCACTGACAGTTGAATAATCGGCGTCTTCATCAAGCTCTAATTCGACTAGTTCGAAAAAGTCTTCGATATTCATGGCCCCATCGATTAGAAAAACACCGTCTCCGACTTCGGTGGCTTCTTCCTCAACCTCATCCATTTCATCCCAAATATCACCGACTAACTCTTCAACAATATCCTCAAGAGTAATCAGCCCTTCTGTGCCACCATATTCGTCTTTAACAATCGCGATATGATTATGAGTTTTCTTAAAGTCTTCTAAAATGGAAGATATATTCAACGATCGGGGCACAAAAGTGACAGGAGCAAGCAAAGAACGAACATCAATTTTGCCGCCTTCAAGCATAACTTTTAACAATAGTTTTGTCGGTAAAATGCCAATAATATTATCGATTGTTTCTTCATAAACGGGGACGCGGGAATACATAAAAATGTTTTCGTCATTGATCAAATCTTTAATATCGTCTTCAATGTCAAAGGCAAAAATATCAACTCGTGGTGTCATAATTTCGTAAGCCTGAGTATCCATAAAGGTAATTGCCGAACGAAGAAGTTCGCCTTGTTCTTCATCAATAACGCCTTCTTCTTCAATTGTATCCACCATTTCTTGGAGTTCGTCATCACTAACGGTTTCTTCTTCTTTCTTGGCTTTTAAATATAAAGGGGAAACGATAAGACGTCCTAAAGCGCTAGTTGCATAGACAAACGGGAAAAAAGCATATTTAAAAACCAAAATGGGATAGGCGTAAAGTTTAGCAAGACCGTGTGAGTATACGCGCCCAATGACCTTAGGAATTATTTCCGAAAAAGTAACAATAATCAAAAACATAATAACCGTGACGAGGCCAGGACCCACTTTATCTCCCAAGTATGAAATACTTGCTAATGAAGATGCCGCGATATTAACGAGGTTATTGGAAAACAAAATTGTCGAAATTGTCTTGTCGTATTCGTTGGCAAAGCGGAGGGCTAGCTTAGCTGATTTACTACCCTTTTCAGCATCCTTTTTTAAGCGCAAAGTATCAACCGTGCTATACACCATATCGGCTGAACTAAAGAAGGCAGAAAACGCTACCATCACGACAATGGCCACTAAGACAATAATCTCAAGAGGCGTCATCATAGCTTAACCTTTCCTTTGCTTACTTTAGGACTGAATTCATTAATATCGCCCACTAACTCTTCTAAAACGTCTTCCATAGTAACCATGCCTAAAACAGTATTTTTAGAACCGCGAACGATGGCAATATGTGTATGACTACGTTTAAAACCTTCAATCATTTCATCCATCATAATTTGCGTTGTCACAAAATATGGTTTACTCAAAGTTGATTCAATGGAGATATCACGATTTTTTAGATATTTATGCAAGTAAGTTTTAACGTGTAAAATACCAATAATATTATTAATATTTCCTCGATAAATCGGAATACGCGAATAATTAGTTTCTAAAAGATGCTTATTCAGTTGTTCATGCGTCAAACCAACAATATCGATGGCGAACATTTTATCGCGGGGCGTTAGAACTTCCTTAACGGAAGTATCAACAAAATCAAACGAAGCGTAAATAATATCTGATTCGTTTTCTTCAATTAAACCTTCTTCTTCAATTGATTCGACAATATTCGTAAAATCATCGCGAGTCAGCGTGGGACGATCTTTAAAACGAAATATTTTATAAACAATCCATACAATGCCTTGAAATATTAAAATAACTGGAAAAAGAATAAGCGATAAAGCGTAAATGATATAACTTGCGAACATTGCCGTTTTATCCGGCAAAGCCTTGGCAATAAGTTTAGGAATAGTGTCGCCAAACAGGTAAAAAATCAATGTTGTAACTATCGTGGCGATAATCGATGATATTTCATCAGTAATACCATAATTTTTAAGAAGCAAAAGAAAAAGCAACGTCGAAATGACAGAAGCTAGAATAGCGACAATATTATTACCGATCAGCGTCGCAATAAGCGTGCGATCGTATTTTTCGTGAATTTTAACGACTAATTTAGCGCTTTTACTTCCTTCATCGGCTTTGACTTTCATACGGAACTGATTCATAGCCGCAAAGGCCGTTTCCGTTGCCGAGAAGAATCCTGAGGCTAAAAGAAGCAAGATTATAAATAAGATGTACAACCACGATCGAGGGTCAGGCATCGACAACCAACTCCTTTATTAGACCTCAACGCGAAAGCAATATTATCATATCTAATTACTCTTAGCAATTATTAACACGGGTAGGCGCGAGGTTATTTACTTTTACCTAGTACTTCATGACAGTGGCGACACCGTGGCTCATAAGCTTCAGACGCTCCGACAACCACAATCGGATCTTCGTAGTGAGCAGGCCTTCCGTTGACAATGCGTTGTGTTTTTGTACCCGGAGATCCGCAGCGAACACAAATCGCTGTTAATTTAGTAACATATTCGGCACGAGCTAAAAATTCCGCTGTTACGGAAAAAGGTTCGCCACGAAAATCACTATCTAAGCCAGCGACAATTACACGAACACCGCGATTAGCTAAATGTTCGCATATACTAACAATTTCCATATCGAAAAACTGAATTTCATCGATAACGACAGCATAAGTATCGTCTTTAAGATAAGATAAAACCTCGTGTGATGTGTCGACAACGATCGATTTGCGGCGCGCATTACTATGACTGACGACTTCATCAAGTGAGTAACGATTGTCAATGCGAGGACGAAAGACTAAAACACTTTTTTTCGCGTATTCTAAACGTTTAATGCGCCGAATTAATTCTTCGCTTTTGCCAGCAAACATCGGGCCGGTGATAACTTCGATCCAACCCGGTTTTGTAATTGTATCCATAAAGAAATACCTCTTGAAAATATTATGCCAAAACAATTAGGCCAAAACAACATAGCCAAAAGAAAAAGGCGATATTAATCGCCTTTTAGAGAATGAATGTGGTTACTCGGCTTTAATTTCTTTTACCCAATTATGGGGTTCAACTTTTCCTTGTTCAAGACTATTTTTTTCCATGACGTCCGCAATTAATTGTTTAGCCCGACGCAAACTGAGTTCTGACTTAACTTTGAAGACGAGAGGAATGTCCTTATAGATGCCCTTATGACCAGCATCTTGGACTGGTAAAGTTGTCTTTTCATAGTCTTTAGGATCAAGAGCAAAGTAGAGTTTTAAACTTTTGCCAGCAATCGTAATTTTGACAAAGGTCTTAGTATGGAGGCGGAAAGTGTCGCCAGAGTTGGAAACGCGGCTCTTGACACCATAGCTCATAATTTCGCTTTTAAGTTCATTGAAATTAGTTTTCATTTCCTTATCGGCACCGAGAATTCTGGTTTGAAAGGGAATACGCACGTAACCCGGTTTGTTTTCATCATCTTCTTTGGGTTCGGATACAACCTTTGCTGGTGCTGGTTTGGCAGGAGCTGGCTTAACACTTACAACTACTGGGGCCGGGGCCGGAGCAACCACAGGGGCTGGGGCGGGAGCGGGCGCTGGTTTAGCTTGTGCCAGTTTTTCGACCATTTCCAACATAATTTGCCGCATTTCTTCAGTTGTCACTGGTTTAACCTGTTCAACTAGAGCCACAACTGGTTCTGGTTCGGGTTTGGCAGCGACTTTGGATAGTTCATCAGCAATAATGGCGCGAATTGTATCTTCGCTAAGTTTCTCTGATTTTGGCTCGCTAACAGGAGCTGGTGCTGGTTCAGGATTGACAACTAGTTTAGCTAATTCACCAGCGATTAAACTGCGAATCGCATCTTCGCTTAAAGGTTCCTTTACGGGTTCGCTTTTAGCTACTGGAGCGGGAGCTGGAACGGCCACAATAATTGGAGCTGGTGCTGGTTTTTCTTCTTTTTCTTCAACATCCAACTCTTGGCGAACCATCGCTCTAATTTCTTCTAAAGATGGGCCAACCTGAACAACGGCAGGAGCGGGTGCTTTTGGCTCTTCTTTCATGACTGGAGCTTCGGGTGCTTTTGCACCAAGTTCGCCATGCATAATGGCTTTAATACTTTCAAGATCGACTTCTTCTTTAACGGGTTCTGGTGCTTCGACATCATATCCCGTACTAGCTACTGGAGCCACTTCGGGAGTAGGTTGAATAGCGGCGACTGGTTTTGGTTCTTCCTTGACTGGGACCTTAGCTTCACTCGTTTCAACTGGATGATCTAAACAAGGGAATTTGCCATCTTTCATACACGGGCAATAGCCGGCTTGCATGCAAGGAACAAAATTACCACGAGCACATGGACAAGAAACTAAAAATGGATAAGGAGGATATAAATTTTGTTGAGGCTGAGGAGCCGGTTGAGGTTGAGGCTGGGATTGTGGTCCATAAGTATTAATATATTGAACGAGTAATGGTCCACTGAGGCCTGGCTGTGTTGCGACGGTATGAACGGGAGAAGACGGTACTTCAGGTTTTGGCGCTGGAGCAGGTGCGTTTTCGAGTTCATCATGTAATACTTCGCGAATTTCGTCTGCGCTAGGTGCGTTAGGTTGCGGTTCTTCGCGAATAAGCACGAGTCGCTCGTCACCACCATTTGCGTTTGAATAAACTCTCTTTGGTGGAGTCGGTGCATTCGCACAATAAACCATATTCATGATTCCAGATATGAGAATCAAAATAAGGGCTAAAGCAATTAAGGCGTGTGTCGCCCACAATAGAATTGAGGTTAATAAATCGCTTGGAGCCAAAACGGTTGTAATAAACATTGGAGCTCCAACTAAAAAGGCCGTGTCAAATATGCTGACAGCGAGAATAAGATACCAGCTCAATAAAATAAGGGCTGATTTTGGTTTGTTGTACTTGGCCATCAAGACAATCCATATAATTGGAAGGACGAGGCCAAAAACACCAATTGCTGAAAGCATTACGATTCGGAGCAAATTGTATGTCGGATTTCCTAAAAAACTAAACCAAGAGTAAATTTGTGCCCAGCTATCTGCAAAAAAGCCGGTAAACGTATAAATTCCTGGATTAATGAAGGCTTCGACAACAAAAACTCCAATCCCTAACACCAACGCAATAAGGGCGGTGATTGTTAAAGCGACAGTTGTTTTCTTCATAAATTCCCTTCTTTCTGTGCTTACGCTTATCTATGATTATAGTTTAGTATAAGAATATTAAATATTCTACACAAAAATTTAAAAATCACTGGCAAAAGTAGAGTAAAATTTGTAAAAAGCCGCAAAAAGCGCAGTATTTTTTTGCTATCAAATTAATTATTTATTTGTATATATTTGCAGGTGTTTTGGTAATACTTTGACGTCAATTTCGCCTCTTTTTCCCTCTTCTCCATCAATACACCAAGGCATGTTAATGTTCGGGGTGATTTTAATAGAATCAACGCGATAGTAAGCTGTTCGGCGCTTTAACAAAAGATAATTTAGCAACCCATTAAAAAGTCCGGGTTTAGTTAGATAAACATCAAATTTACCATCTGCGAGTGAATTTTTCAGGTTGATAGGAAATCCACCAATATAACGGCTATTCAATAAAAGAAAAAAGGGAACTTGATGAGTATATGTCTTTCCTTCAAAAGAAATCTCAACTTGAAAACTACGAGGAATAATTGCATCTTTTACAGCGTTAACATAATAGGCCATTTTGCCAAACGTTTTGACACGTTTACGTTTCGTGGCATAAGAAATTTCGCTGAATGTGCCAATCGCGGCAACAAAAGTAAAATAGGTTTCGTTATTGATTAGGCCGATATCAAAGTTGGCGATCTTGCCTTTTTTGATAATATTAATGGATTTTTTGACGCTCCGATTAATTCCAAAATTTTTGCCGAAATCATTTAGCGTCCCACTCGAAAGGTAACCAATAATTGGTCTTTTTTCTTCTTTAGCGATGACATTAACTATTCGATTAAATGTCCCGTCACCGCCTGCAAAAATCAGTAC
>JAEWUY010000108.1 GCA_023396795.1 Bacillota bacterium
ACCATAAAGCCTATACTGATAGACCCATCTTGCAGGTAGTGTATCATTTAGACTTCCTGATGATAAATACATATCATATTTACGTGCAGCTTGACTATAGGATAGTTCGTTTTCAATGATGTCTAAAACGACCTTTAATTTGAATGCTCCACTCCATAACTGATTATTTTTCTTTTATCTTTCATGCGGAAGCTCCTGCATATACTTGTATCATAACAGAGTACAGGTTTTTGGTATCAGTTCAATTATAAATGTATTTTCTATAACATCGAAAATAGCAACAAGTTAAGAAATTATCGCATGTTCGTGTTGTAAAATTTTTAATACGTGCTAATATTCAGGTATTAGACTATAGAAAGGTAAGGTGATATTATGGAAATCAGTTATAAAAAAATGTGGATTTTTCTAATTGAAAGAGATATTTCACCATCAGACTTTCGAAAAGATTTGAACATTGCTACTGGCACAATGACAAAGCTTAGAAGAAATGAAGAAGTCGCTCTTACTGTTTTACTGAGAATTTGTGAATATCTTAAATGTAATATTGGTGACATTTGTGATGCAGTTGATGGTAATAAAGAAAATAATAGTTAAGGAGGGAGAAAAATGGGAAAATTTGTTATAGCAAATGATGAAGTAATTCTATTAGAAGATAGCGAAATAGCTTATTCAGGAAGTGTTGAAGGCTTAGATTACTTAGATAAACTTACCCTAACAAACAAAAGAATCATAGCTCAATGGGCAAAGAAAAAAGAAGAAAAGATACTTGAAATTCAATTTAGTGATATCAAGAAATATATGGATGAATTACAAGTAGACTACTTTAATGATGGTGAAAATGGTGAATGCTTAAGAGTTCAAACAATAAATGGAATAGAATTATTCAACCTTAATGGTACTGATGGTGAATCATTACCTGAATCATTAGCTAACACTTTTAAGCGTATGGTTTCATCAAAATCAAAGTCAAAAGAATATAGAGCAATAATGATTTGGGTTGAAAAAATTAAAGAAGCGGCGACTGTCAAAAAAACAAATAATCAAGAAGCGGTTAAAAAAGAAACAGTTATTGCACCAACCGATGAAAAAAAGGTAGTGGAGAATCCAGAAGAGTTCAATGTTTGTTCTGATTGTGGCGAAAAATTTGACAAATTTGCACCTTTTTGCCCATCATGTGGAACTTCTGTGAAAAAAACAAAGATTGTTGAAATTGAAAAAGTGGTTGAGGTTGTTCGTTGTAGAAAATGCGGAGCAAAGATGAGTGCAGATACTAAGTTCTGTCCATCTTGTGGAATACCTATCATTGAGGAAACAAAGCCAACGGTATCAGTTCCTCCAGTAGTTGATGAAAAGAAAGAAGGAGAAAAAAAAGTTCACAAATGTCCTATTTGTGGTGAAATTTTGTTTTCTGATGCATTAAAGTGTCCATCATGCGGTAATGAAATACGTGGCAGAGAAGCTGTAACGTCTGTGCGCGAATTCTTCGATAAGATTAGCAATATTGAAGATGAAAATAAGAAAAATGAAGCTATTAAGATGTATCCAATTCCAAATAATAAAGAAGATATTATAGAATTTATGCTCCTTGCATGTTCTAATTTTGACGCGAAATATTATGCAACAAACAAGCAAGGAGATAGCATCGCTAACGCTTGGTACACAAAAATCGAACAATGCTATAAAAAATCAGCAATGATGTTTACAGAATCTGCCGACATACAAAAAATCAAAAAATTATATAAAGAAATACAGATTACAACTAATACAATCAAGCGTAACAAATTAATTATGACAGTTACTGGTATTGCATTAATTATTGCATCAGCAATTATGTTTGGTTTAAGCCCAATAGCTGAAGATGGATCTTTTGTAATCACACCTTTATCATATATTTCAACTGCTATATTGGCTATTGGTATTATTGTTCTAGTATTGGGATTACAAAAGAAGAAAACAAATAAACAAATTGAAGAAGAAAAACTTGCAAAAATGAATAAAAAAATAGACGAAAGTAGAAGGAGATAAAACTATGGGAATTTTTAACAAACAGAAAAAAGGCGGAATGGCTGATGTCATCCGCTGCGATGAGACGAATTATTTAGTATGGAAATGGCATCCTAGCAAATATGAGCAAGGTAGTCTAAAAAGAGAAACAGCGATTAGGACTAATTCAGTTCTTAGAGTTAAGACTGGAGAGGTTGCTGTATTTTTGTATAAGCAAAAAAACGGTACGATGGAAGATTATATCGTTGGTCCACATGATGAAAAACTAAAGACAAAGAACTTTCCTATTTTGTCTTCTATCATTGGATTATGGTATGAAGGAGATACGCCTTTTCAAGCTGAAGTATTTTTTATTAATATTGCAGAATCTATCCAAATTAGGTTTGGAATTCCTTACTTTGATGTTGTCGAACCAAGATTTCCAGACTTTCAGGTTCCAGTTGCTGTTAGAGGGACATTGACATTTAAGATTACAGATTATAAAACATTTACCAAGTATCATCAATTAATCAATTTTAGTTTAGAGGATCTTAAGAATAAGATTAATGCTGCAGTTTCTCGCTATGTTAAAGAGGCTGTTGCTAATGCACCAGCTGAACATAATATTCCAGTTATCGCGATTGAATCTAAAATCGATCTAATTAATGAAAAAGTCGAATTATATGTTAAAGATAGATTATCTGATCTTTTTGGCATTTTTGTGACAGGCATTGACATTAGTGCAATCGAAGTAGATAAAGATAACCAAGCTTATCTTGAACTTAAGAGAATTACTAAAGATATTACAGCGAGTAAAGTTGAAACCGATCTTCTTAATTATCAAGAACAACTACGAATTGAAAGAGAAGAAGGGCAATATGCTCAACGTATGACAACTAGACAATCAAATATCGGAGCTTATCAAACCGAAGTTAGTGGCGAAGTTGGTGTTGCTGGAGCAGAGGCTCTAGGCAAAATGGGAGAAAAAGGTGCAGGCAATATTGATCTTGGTGGTCAAGGTGCCGGATTTAATCCTGTTACAATGATGGCTGGCCTAGCTGTTGGATCAGCAGTAGGAAAAAACATTGCTGGAACTTTAGATAAATCTATTAATCAAAACGGAGTAGGACAAGGTGTACCACCAGCAGTACCTGTTACTAAATTTTATGTTGCAGTAGGTGGCAATCCTACTGGACCATTTGATGTTACTACATTAAAAACCATGATTGCTTCTGGAAATTTTAATTCTGACAGTTTAGTTTGGAAAGATGGCATGCCAGAATGGCAAAAAGCAAGCACTCAAAACGAACTTACAGGAATATTTCCACCAAAATTATAAGATGCATTGTGCAGAGTATTTTCAACAGTCATTTTCGACTGTTGCACTAGGCAAAATAAGTTAATAATACAAGGGTGCTTAAAATTTTTATGGGGTGCGATATCCACTTCGAGGAGTGGCGTCTCCAACAACGCCATCCGCGTGAAAATACGTAATGTTGTTTTTGCTCCCAATGGGTTCAAATCATAGCAAAACTGTATCAATACTGTATCAATTATTTAACTAAAAAATTAATCTCGAGCACTAAAAAAGGCCTCATCGTTGAGGCCTTTCACGTATATATTAATATACGTATTATATTAATGGTCGGAATGGTGGGATTTGAACCCAAGGCTTTTTGCTCCCGAAGCAAGTGCGTTTCTGTTTACATTTTTATGAACAACTCCGGTTGGATTTCCTTATATTCCCCGACAAGCATTCCTAGAACAAAGACATCGTGTCGCTCAACGATTCGGGCCGGATTATCTTTGAGATGGAGGATGATTTTTGATTGATGCTCATCTGTTGGTGAAAGTAAGTCCAGTTGGCCGACATATCGGCTTTTATCTTTTTCGCCTCGTGAATATTCGAAAACATAAGTGCCAGAAGCAGGTACTTGATCATGGATGGCGTGGAAGACCTGGTAGGTGCTTCCATTTTTGATAAAGTCGATTGAATCAAATTCATCCGAGATATAAACCTTCGTAGGATGATCATCATCGGCGAGTCGTCCATCTTCATCGGGAATTCGCAAATTAAAAAAGGCAACGTTACCAAGATTCATTTGCTTTTCGTTAGTAAAATAGGCAACAGATACATAGAATGTTCCGCATTGATACAATTTTATTTTAATTCCGTGTTAGAACAAAACTCACAAATGTGTTATTTGATAGTAAACGCCTTTCATGATAAGGTATTTTCAGGAATTGATTTATGAAGAAGATTGCATTGATTGCTTGCTCTAAGAGAAAACTTGGTGCCGATACACCGGATAAAAAGTTTAGAGCTGAAGACATATATAATGGCAATTCATTTAACAAGTCGAAGAATAAGGGCGTAGACATGTACGGCTGTGAAGATTATTTCATTATCTCCGCTAAACATTATCTATTAGATAAAGATGCTAAAATAGCTTATTATGACAAAACCTTAAATAGCATGAATGAAAATGAAAAAAAAGAGTGGGCTGAGGTTGTCTTAAAACAATTAGCGAATAAGTTTGATTTAGTTCATGACGAATTCTTTATCTTTGGTGGTAGAAATTACTACAAATTTCTTTTACCTCATTTGAATTGCACAGTTTTTAAATATGAGAACAGTAACAGCATTTTGCTTGATAGACAGATTTCACATAGAAATGGTGGAAAGTGATACTTGAAGCAAGGCTTTTGAGAAACAGAGAGCATCTAAGCACCGTTTCAGACACAAAACCAGGATATTATAAGTGGTGGGCCACATATAAAGCTTTGGATATCCTATTGAGAAAATTGGATGTAGATTTTAGTAATATATCCCCAGTCCTAGAGAAAAAAGATTGTCTTTATTGCATTTATGTTGGTATTGCCGTGAAGGAATCTTTGAGAAGGAGACTTAATTGGCATATCAATCAAAAACATACTGATTCTGCTGTAAAAAATGGCGCACTTTCAACACTTAGACAAACGATATCAAGTGTTGTAGCCCATGACCAATATAATGAACAAGAAACGAATAAATTTATTGATTTACTTAAAATTGAGTATTTTGAACTTCCCTATGAAATTAGATCAGCGGAAGCAAAACAAGAAATACATAAAATTGAACGCGAACTCATGTCATCCTCTTTAAGGATTTTAAATATTCAAGAGAACCATCATCTACAAGCTAACGAAATCAAAACCAAATTAAGAAAAATCAGGAAGAACAGCAAATAATATGATTAACGAAAAAGAGTTTAATTTTGAAAACATAGCTATTGGTTCCGCCAAATATGATTTTATTATGAAAAAATTCTCTAAAACTGATGTCTCAAAAGACGAAGAATTTCAAATGAAATTTACTGGGTTCTATCGAATCAGAAGAAACAAAGAGCTTTTTCTTAAAAAATACTATTCCTATATGGAATCTTTAAAAGGCAAGACGGTGTCCTTTGAAGAGATCATTAAAACGGTCTATACATTTAAAGAATCTATCGAGCCTTCTTTTTCATCAAAAATGCTCGCAACATTAAATCCTGATATGCCTGTCTGGGATCAGTATGTATTAGCGAATGCTAAAATAGACGCCCCAAGGCCATATAATGTTACGATAGATAAATGTGTTGAGACCTATCGTAAAGTCGTTATTTTCTATACTTTTTTATTAAATAGCGATATTGCTGAAGAAATGGTGGAGTTATTCGATAAGAAACTTCCGCAATATAAACATTTCACCAGAATTAAGAAGATTGATTTAATGTTTTGGCAAAAGAGATAATGTGAAGATTCCTTACAAAGCAAGATTAGTATTAGGAATTAGTCTCCTTGCATCATGTTTCTTTTATTTTGTTGCGCCTTTTCGTTAGCTATATTTTGAGTTAGCAAAGGGATTCGAACCGATATAGTTATCGAACCCCTTTTAAATTTGGTTATATACCTTTATGAAACGTAATCTCCAATTGACTTTTTCGGCCAAACCGTCACAATAATAACTACCATAAAGAGTACGGTTAGGGACAAGCCCTGTGATCCGTCAGCAACCTGCAAAAAGTAAGGTGCTAAAGCTTGTATGATGGGACAGCAAACAAGAAGGACTGCTCCTATCATGATGGTAGGGGCATTTATTTTATCCCCTAAGTAAGCACATAATTTTCACATAAAAAGATTAGAGAAAAACGATAATTATTGAAAACGGAATTTTGAAAGAATGTAAACGGCTTGAAAAAGATATTACTGAAATGCGGAATGACGAATATCACGGTCCTTACGAAGGCGGAGATGTCGAAATTCCGCTGGGTGTTGAGACGGTTGGCGGAGACATGCGCCACGAAGATTATGACCGCTTTGATCACAACTTCTTCTATCCAGCCTTTATTTACAACCGAAGACTATTGAGCGTCAAATTTGCTGAGAGCGTGACGATTATCGGGGCCAAAGCCTTCGAACACTGCTCGAATCTTCATACCGTTTCCTTTCCAAAAGGCTTAAAAAGGATTGAAATTAGTGCCTTCTTAGGATGTTCGTTACTCACCGATATCCATTTCCCAGAAAGCATCGAATATATCGATGAATGGGCCTTCGCGTTTTGTCCGAAGTTGGTTGTTCATTGCCACAAGAAAACCGTCGCGGAACAATACGCGAAAGATAACAATACCCCTCTCGTCTACGAAGATTAGAAGAATAAATATGAAGATATCAGTCCTGTCACGAAGTGAGATGATAAATCTCATCAATAGATGATTAGATGCGAATATCGTAATCGTCTCATTTGCGAACACGTCTGGGGGACTTCATTAATTTTTCTAGAAACGCCAACGTTTTAAAAATTGCCTTCTAGAATATTTGGCCTCTAACTACGCCAAAACGTGAATATCCCTATTTTTTTACTGAAGCAAAGGCTTTGCCTCCTTCACTTACAAAAGCTATCAAGAAGAAAAAGACATCAACTGCTAGTGTGATTACGGCATCTCGCATAGTGCGGGTCGAGCAGCTGCGATTATGGAACGATACGGCAAACAAGGAATATCTATATTTGCTGACTATCGCTACACACCTAATCAGTTGTCTATCACAAGGTCTTGACTGAACTTCGCAAGTTCTTACTTGCCAAAACGCCAAAGTAAATATGTTCATACTTACGAACAAAATTAGATTATTAAAAATAGATAACACAAACAAATGTTATAAATATGGTGGTGGAGGAAAAAGAGATGGGAAAGAAGCAAGGAAACAGAGAGTGGACGATGGCGAAAGCCGTTATTCACATTACGGCCGTGAACACCAAGAAAGCCGTGAAAGGCCTGAAGTGGTGCGGCGCCTATGATTTCCTCGTCCGCAAGGGCTGGAAACACGGTAAAGTTCTGGCTCTTGGAGAAGACAAAAGAAAGAACAAAGTCCACAAAGCCACACGAGTAAAAAAACAAACCAAAGAAGAAATTGATGCCTACATTCGGGCCCGTTTGGTCGAACAGGCTTCAATAAACATTGTTCGTTCTTGTTAAGTAATATTTAGCAAGGAATAAAGGAGTAAACATGAAAAAAAGCAACACAGAACTGATGAAAGAGTTAAAAGAGTTACAAACTCTAATTAATTACGCGCAAAGCCGAGAGGACAGAACGTGCATCGTCACTTATAGTGAAAACGACCGGAACGTCGTTGAAAGCGAGTACGATTACGAGACCACGCGCAATCATCAAGCCACTCTTCAAAAAGAGGAACGCAACATCAAAAAGCTGCTAGCTATGAGCAATGCTACAACAATAGTGGATGGCTTTGACATGACGATTGCCGAGGCTCTCGTCTATTTGGCACAGCTATCGCAAAACAAAGCCCGTATGACGCGGTTAGCCAGTCGTGAAAAGTTGACGCGGGAGCGCACCTATAATGGCTGGACGGAATATAGCAAGGCCTGCTATTGCTATGACATCAAAAAAGCCCAGGACGATTTGGGTGCCATTAATCGTGAGATTGCCAAACTACAAATCGCCATCGACAAGACGAGTTTGACTAACGATATTGAATATTAGTCTTTTTCTTCCGGTAATTTATTAATAAGTGAGCGATACCATAGCGATATGGAGGATCTCATCAATCAAGCAATAAGCTTAGATTGGCGAAAGTGTCGGGTATGTGATGCAAACCCATTCATAATACGTTTATGTTTAAGTTATTCGTTTTATGGGTAACGGTTTACGCTAGACCATGACATTGATTCATTACCTTATTAATTAAGATTACAAAAACTTCTTGTGGGAAAGTTCGGTTCTAACCATCCACCTAATATTGGAGAAACGAAAACAATGAAAACACTTGTCATTCATCCTAAAGACCAAACAACAGACATGCTTTCCTTAATATATGAAGGCCGAGACTTTACGCTAATAGATGACCCGGAGACATCAAAAGATGAAATACGTCGGGCTATTGAGTGCCATGATCGCATCATCATGCTCGGTCACGGAATACCGCAAGGCCTAATTAATCCGAAGTTTATGATAACTAGGAGATTCGAGGACCTTTTATTCATCGATGATTCATTTGCTTATTTACTAGGGACAAAAGAGACGATTTCGGTATGGTGTTATTCGGATGAGTATTTTCGCCGTCATAGATTGAGTGGATTTCATACGGGGATGATAATATCCGAGGTAAAAGAGGCTCGTTTTGTTCTTGGTTATTCTCCGTTAACGGCAAAGGAATTGGACGAAAATATGCATCATTTTGCAAGAGTGATCGGCGAGTGTATCGATATGCCTTCGCAAGAAATGAAAAACTACATTCTTGCTAACTATGTGGGGGATGATGAAATTACCAGATTTAATCGCAGTAATATCCTGATTCTTTAATAAGGTGCGTCTTTTTGCTTTTGATAAAAATGTTCATACAATAGAACATAATATATAATAAAAATTAACGAAAGAAGGTATCAACAATGGCCTTTTCCAATGCTAAAATGGCTCGTGACGAACTGCTTATTGTTTTGGATTATCTAATAAAAAACACCGATGAAACACATCATACAACCCAAAAAGACGTTGTAGATTTTGCTCTAAGTGAGTATGGAGTGGCGATGAGGCGACAAAGAGTAACCGAAATCCTTCAATATCTTATGGATGTGACAAGTCGCTTTCCAAATTCTTTTCCCTTTATTATGGAAGAAAACGATAACGAACAGCGAAAGAAATATTACATTGCCCAACGTCAGTTAAGCGAGATGCAATTATATGAAATTGCCCGTGCTCTTATAAATAGTAGATATACTTCAAAAGAAGACGCTCGCGAGCTTGTAAGAGTATTAGTTACGTACAATACCCGCGCAAACAAAGTCGATGACGTGGTCAAAGAATTGTTCAATCAGCGTTTTAATGTCGCTAAAGTTGATAAAATGGTAAGCCGCACAATCATCCAATTAGAAAAGGCTATTCGTGAAAAGAAACTGGTGACATTAAAAATTAAAGATCAATGGTCCTTAATATATGATGGCAAATTCGTAAAAGACCGCATTGACATTAAAGGCGAAGTCTCCGTATATGTTTATGCAATTCGTGATTTTGAAGGACGGGCTTATGCCATTTGTGGCGATGGTAAGCGCGATGTACTCGTTTCAATTCCTCTTGACGAATGTTCTGTTGTAGGAAGCATGGCGATGGGTCGCGATGCTCCCAGTATTAAGCGATTGCTACAAAGTTTTAAATACGAAAGCATCGATGAATATCTTGAGGCCGTTGTTATTCCCGGCGGTGGTCGTGTCGAAGAAATTGTTTTTCAGTTTCATAATAACGGTGATGACACGATTCTTAACAAAATAAAGAGGTCGTTTGAAAGTCACTTTAAAATTGTGATGGATTACAAAAGAACACCTATTAAATTGAAAATAGCCCCCTATAATCGGAGTACCAACACTTTTGATCACAACCATCTAGTCGACTTTGAGGCCCCAGTAGTGATCGTCAAAACAAAGATGGATAATAAATCATTTTTAGATTGGGTTGTTAATTCACATCATCTTGGCAAAATTCATATTTTGGAACCTTATTCGCTTCTTCATGATTTAACTCGCCGCTTGGAAATGTGGGCGCATAATTATCGCAAATTCGAATCCAACTTTAATAGTTCTGATAAGGAAAAAGGTTTCATCCATCCAATAATCGCCCAGTCATAAAATAGCTATTTTTTATCTTCATACAAATAAAATAACATCTTTTTATAATCTTCAATATGCGCATTGAGATTTTTTGTTGATTAGAAATGAATTAGCGAATATACTAATTGATTTACAATTTTGTCGTGATATTATAAAAGAGAGGTTGAACTTATGAAATTAGAAAAAAATGTTATTAGCTTTGAAGTCGATGAAAAAACGATTAAAGCTTTTGAACTAGCGACAAGCATTCTTGAAAAAGATCCAGACCAAGCTTTTAAAGAATGGATTCAACGCTTATCGTATCTTGCCATGCGTAGCAGCATTGGTGAGAATTCTGAAGGTCGCGACATCATGTTGATGCCATTTCGCTCACCAGAACGCATGATGATGTTAAAAATCGCTCGCTGGGTTGCTCAGCCAAAGACAATGGCTTTCAATATGATTAAATCATTCTTTCTTATTTACAATAAGAATGAAAAACATGAGGTTAATAGAGACGAAATGCTGCGGGCTTATTTGAGTCTAGATTTTGAAAATGAACGCCGTAAGAATGAGGATAGCTTTATTCGTAATTTCCGCATGATGTGTTCCTCTAGTGCTTATGGTGATATCTTCTCGTTTGATAGCGCAACCCAGCTCGTGACTCTCAACTCTAAAATTGCCCCTGATATCTTGAAATATAAGGACGCTTTTCTCGCATAATCGAAAGTTCATTATCAAATAAAGCCACCTTAAATGGTGGCTTTTCTTTTCAATGTAAATTATCATAATTAGTAATTAGCAAAAAACTTGACAATATACTTACAAACCACTATTATTGTGTCAGTAAAACGAATACCAAAGACATAACGGTTCACTTCTCTTATTCCAGCGAGTCCCTCAAATGCAAGTCTTTGATGATCATAGTGAACAAGGCTTCACAGAAAGGAATAGTTTTTTTATGAACGAATTGTTTCAAGATGTTTATGGATACGAAAAAGTTAAAAAAGAACTTCTGCTTATTCGCGATTGGACGCTTAATGAAGAAATAGCGCACGACCCCAAAATTTCCATTCCACACGGCGTTATCTTTTACGGCTCGCCCGGTAACGGCAAGACTCTTTTCATGCGCGAGTATTCAAAATCGTTTAATGCTCCCATCTTCACAATTGAAGGTAAGAGCAAAAACATTCGCGAAGAAGTCACCAAAACTTTTGCTTTGGCTCGTGAAGAAAAATTTGCCGTTGTCCTCATCGACGAAATTGAACTCTTAATTGATAAAGATTCGCAATTGACGCGCATTTTCCAAGCCGAACTCGATGGTATCAATCAAAAGGGGCGAATTTTCGTGATGGCAACCGCCAACGACGTTAGTATGCTCAATGGGGCTCTTTTAAGAGCGGGGCGTTTTGGTAAACGAATTCATATTGACTATCCCGATAAAAAAACTCGTGAGCGACTCTTTGAGAAATTCTTATCGCTATTTAACATCCCCCTCGATAATATCGACTTGAACCATATCGCCAGGGTGTGTGCCTCGTGTAATGGTGCCTCTATTAAAGCCATCGCAAACGATGTCTACTTGCGGTGCCGTCAAAATGCGAGTACCGAAGATATCGAAGAATCATACGGCCGCGTGGTAAGTGATGATGCTTGCGAAGATATTCCTGATAACGTGAAAAACATGACTGTCGCAATTCATGAAGCTGGTCACGCATTGATGACGATGCACTTCAAAAACGATTTTACTTTTTATCAAGCCAAATATACTGGAAGTGGTGGTATTACTGAAACATATGAAACAAACGAAAACCTTGACACCATCAGCAAACGCGAAAGCGTCATTCAAATTAGCATGGCTGGCTATTTAGCCGAACGAGTGATTAACGGCCGTCATAATGTTGGTTCATATGAAGATTATCAAAAGGCCTTCGACCATTGTACTCGCCTCATTGAACGGGTTTGCATCAAAGGTATTGAACGCTTAATTCCGTCTTATCGGAACAATAGTGACCGCTATGAGTCAGTCGGCAAACGCGATGCCAATGAGCGACAGGTAGTAAGGCTGCTTAAAAAATACGAAAGAAAAACATTGAACTTTCTTAAAAAGAACAAGGAAGCTTTACGCGATTTCGCGAATGTCCTTTTCGAAAAAGGTAAAGTCACGCATCGCGATATTCTTTCCTTTAATAATAAAGAAAATAGCAGTATGGCCGGTTCTTTGATAAGTTCCTTTGCCCATCGCTATACTGATGATAAAAATCAGCAAGTTCAGATATAAAAATTAATGAATGGCGACTTCATAATTTGGAGTCGCCCACATTATTGAATTATAGAAGATAATAATCATGAACAGACAAAACATAGAAGCGGTGTTAACATACGAATTGATTGTTTTTAAAACCAAAGAAGAAAGCGAAGGACCCGTTCGGATCTGCTGTTTCTCAATGAATTTTACCGGAACGCTTGAACAGGCGAAAGAGGCTGCCATAGAGCTGACAAAAGAATTCGATTCATACTCTTGTGCAATAAGGCTGGATGACGATGACATACTTAACGTTATTGTCTAATTAGGGTACTAAGTCGGTATATTTCGTTAGTTCATTGATACAACTTCAAACAATCTTCGTTTATTACAACTAATGAGTCTCGTTTATCTTTAAAAATGAAATAAAATATAGAAAAGGAGAGACAAAATTATGGCAAAAATCAAGGTAAGCATTGTTGATTCTTCAACCTTAAAACTTGAGGAAAAGGGCGACATCGGCGACACAATTGATCTTAAGGAGTTAAAGGCGGTAGACGATACTTTAATTCTTGATTCAATCCATCATAGCAAAGATGAAATCTACAACCATCTTTTAAAGCAAGAAGTCCAGCAGCAAGAAGCCAACAAGAAGATTGCCCTTACCGAACTCGAAAACAAACTGAGAATTGAAATCGAAAAGCTAAAAACGGAAAAGGCCATCGTCGTTCAACAGCTCAAAGCCGAACTCGCACAAGCCAATAATGTTAAAACTCTAAGCGAAAAAACCCTTAAGGAATCATATGAATTTAAACTTAAGCAAAAGGAAGAAGCAATCGAATATTACAAGGATTTAAAAGCTAGAGTATCGACCAAAATGCTCGGCGAGACCTTAGAACAACATTGCGAAATCGAATTTAACAAGATAAGAGCTACGGCATTTAGAAATGCTTATTTTGAAAAAGATAATGATGCAAAATCCGGGAGCAAGGGCGATTTCATTTTTAAAGATTTCGAAGATGATGGGACCGAAATCATTACGATTATGTTTGAAATGAAAAACGAAGGCGACAAGACGGCGACGAAACAGAAGAACGAGGATTTTTTTAAAGAGCTCAATAAAGACAGAAATGAAAAAGGATGCGAATATGCCATTCTCGTTTCCCTTTTAGAAATCGATAATGAACTCTACAATCAAGGAATCGTCGATGTTTCACATCGCTATCCTAAGATGTATGTCATCCGGCCTCAGTTTTTCATCCCGATAATTTCATTACTCCGCGACTCCGCACGAAACGCCTCCCAGGTTAAGCGACAATTAGTCGAAGTTAAAAACCAGAATCTTGATATTACCAATTTCGAAAACGAACTTAACGACTTCAAATCAAAGTTCGCCAATAATTACCGTTTAGCAAGTGAAAAATTTTCCAAGGCTATCGAGGAAATCGATAAGACAATCGATCATCTTAACAAAACAAAAGAAGCCCTCCTGTCTTCTGAAAACAATCTTCGACTGGCAAATAACAAAGCCGAGGATCTGACGATAAAAAAGCTTACTAAAAACAATCCGACAATGAAGCAGGCGTTTGATAATTTGAATGTCGACAAAGAAGCTAAACAAAACAAGTAAGCGAACGGCATTCTTGCACACATATAAAGAATGTTTATAGCATGTGATTTTCTCTCAACTTTTTTAATTTGGATTGTTCTTTAAAGTGGGGTATGCACTCGTTAATTATTAGGGTATTCAAAGTATCAAAGCACACACATAGTTCCATATTGATGAAGTTCCCTTATTTTGCATCTATTAGAGTGTGAAAAAGGGTTATTATTAAGTACCACATTTTATTTATATCACAAGTGTTTCTGTTAAAAAGGCACTGATGGAATAATCAATTTTTTGACGGAAAATTAGTTCTTGATTGCTAATATATCTTGTGTTACAAATATATCATATGATTAGTGCAATTATCTTGTTCGGGTCGTTTTTCTTTGGCTTTCTCGGTTTGCTTTTTTATATGCCGCTTGTTGGTCTTTTTATTCCGGGGGCAACAATAAATAACATCAACATGACGCCGATGTTTGTTTTTCCTGTCCTTATTGTCATTTTTATTGTCTTTGTTCACTTTATTAGTGATGAGGCGATGAATCGAATTGAACGGGCCGGTAACATTCTAGTGAAAATTGCACCTTATTTAGTCTTGCTGAGTCTCGTTTTATATATCGCTTACGCTATTCGCGGAAACGATTTTATGCTATTTATCCCATTTTATTGGTTTCATAATTTTGTCGAAACCTTTGACTTAATATTTATCATTATTCAGATTTTTCTAGCTTTTTTAATTGGTTTAACTATCTTTAGTGCAGCCGGTTTCTCGTATGATAAATATGTTGATGTCACTTATGAAAGCACCGAATATAGTGGCGAATTTGAAACTAAACGTTCTGAAGCATACACTAGTCGTTTTCAATTTTATCTTACTGCTTTTTTAGGTTTGTTCATTGGCGTGCTAATAAGTTTTACGGCTTTTGCAATCGTAGCTTTTGTTCTTTACTTTTCCTTTGTTATTATTGGCAAATTGAAACATAAGGCCCTTAAAGATAAAGCCCGCGATTATAAGGTCGCGAATCGCTTTGTACGCAATCAAACTATTATTAGCGTATCTTTAACGCTTGTCGCGGCCATAGGGGTGAGTATCGGTGTCTTAGTCAATGATCATCGCCTTGAAAAACCAACTGATGTGATGACGATTGCTTTAAATGATAAGAATGAAGATGATTATCTCAATGCGTATTTTGATGGTAATCTAGGTTATACATATAACGAGACCCATTATGACTTAGCGCTTGTTTTGAAACTTTTTTCTAAAAAAAGTGCATACGTCGTTGAAGATTTACAGGTGCGCGTTGAACTGACATATCAAAAGATTGAAGTCGAAACCGGCGAAGTTCAAGAAGTGATAACCTATGACGAAACGTTAAGTTTTGATCGTGTTTATACAACAACGGAAATTTACGAAATTGCGCCCTATATTGATACCTATCCAACGCACACGGCTTATGCCGCTATATCGCAAAACATCACTTTTATAAAGGGCACAGCGGAATGTCGATATGACATTTCAAAAGAACTTCCTTATCGTAAAATAGGGACGAGATATTTAGAAAGCTCTCTTTCTGTCGGTGTTACTTATGACGAGGAAGACGGTTATCGTTGCTTTCTTCGCAGTCTTTCTAACATTTATATTCGCGAGTTGTCAGTCAAACAAGAGTTGGAAAGTGGAGCAATTGTCATGTTACATTTCAATGATGTCTTCTTATTAGAAAATTACGGCATCGAGATTTTCGATTTTGAAGTTAAGGAAGGCGACACTTTATTTGGCTACGACTACGCCAAAGGATATATCTCTTCTTTTTACGTTAATTAACTTGTGCCCATTACTCATAATTAAATTTATTCGTTTTGTCTATTTCCCATAAAAAGTACAAACATGTATGCATTCATAATTAAATTATGATAATATAAGCCGTCTTTAAAAATTATCCGCTTACGTCAGTAACTAGTCGCGAGCCCTCATTTACTGACCAAAAGGAAAATATATGTATTTCTCACAACTAAAACTAAGTGACCAGATTAATAAGGCCATCGCTGATTTAAACTATGATGACCCGACACCAATTCAAGCTCAAGCTATCCCCCCATTGCTTGATGGCTCTGATATGCTGGGCACAGCTCAAACAGGCACAGGCAAAACAGCAGCCTATGCCATCCCTTTACTACAAAAAATATTAAAAAATCGTTCAAGTTATCAAACACCAGCTTTAACTAGTTTAATTGTTGCCCCTACGCGAGAACTAGCGTCGCAAATTGGAACAGCAATTAAAGAATTTGGCAAGTATTGCAAAGTTAAGGTCAGTGTTGTCTTTGGTGGCATGGCCAAAGGACCGCAGATTCATAATCTACGTAGTGGCACAGATATACTTGTCGCGACCCCAGGGAGGTTGCTTGATTTAGCCGATTCTAAATTCGTCGATTTAAGCAAAGTTAATTACTTTGTTCTCGATGAGGCTGATCAAATGCTCGATATGGGCTTTTTGCCCGATATCAAACGAATTATTGCCAAACTCCCACAAGAGCGGCAAACGATGCTCTTTTCAGCAACGATGCCCAAAGAAATTCTTTCCCTGGCTGGAAGTCTTTTGAACCATCCTGTTTGTATTTCCATCGGCAGCGTTCAGCGTCCTCTTGAAGCCATTTCTCAAAGTTTATATCGAGTGGCAAAAGAAAATAAAGCCGAATTACTCATGCATTTATTAAAAAACAAAGAGATTACTTCAGCGCTTATTTTCTGTCGAACAAAAAATGGGGCGAATCGTTTAACTAAAAAGTTATTAAATCAACCATATCAAACCGAAGTCATTCACGGTAATAAAAGCCAAAACGCTCGAACCGCCGCCTTAAAGAGTTTTAAATCTCACGAAAGCCGAGTTATGATCGCCACCGATATCGCTGCTCGAGGGCTTGATATCAGCCAAATATCACATGTTTTTAATTATGATATGCCGCAAACACCGGAAACTTATTTGCATCGTATGGGTCGAACAGGTCGGGCCGGTGAAGTTGGCGAGACGATCAGCTTTTGTTCAAACGAAGAATTATCACTCTTAAAAGACGTTCAGAAGCATATCGGGATGAATATTCCGGTTGTAAAAAGTCCGATTAATTATATTTTTCAAGATAAAGTTGATAAAACGCCTCTAAACATTAATTCGAACAAAACTAAAAACGAACCCATCAAAAAATCAAAAACAAAGCCTCATACTAAACCCCAAATAGATACCGCTTCCTCAAACAATCAAACAAATCGCTCAAACCCTTCTTTTGATAAGCAGAAAACAAAAACCTCTAAGCACAATCGTTCAGCGAATTATTATAACTATCGCAAAACTTTTAAGTAAATTTCTATTGTTATATTTTCCCTTTGTTTGATATTCTTTTGTAAATATGTTTTTTACTCATACAATGTAATTGTAAGGTAATAAAACAAAAAAGGAGAGTTATATAAAATATGAAATGTAAGATTGTCGCTGATAGCAGTTGCGACCTCACAGAAGAGTTAATTCAAAAACTAGGTGTTGAACTTGTGCCTTTAACGCTTCAATTAAACGATAAAATTTATGTTGATGATCGCAATCTTGACCTCGAAGAATATCTTAAGGATATGAAAAATACTCCTAATCCTCCGCGAACCGCTTGTCCTTCTCCATCAGCCTTTATGGAATCATTTGTTGATGAATCAAAAGTAATATTTGTCGTGACTCTTTCTTCAAAACTTAGCGGTACCTATAATGCGGCCCGTTTGGCGGCCGAAATGTTTTTAGAAGATCATCAAGACTATTTTATTCATATCTTTGACTCATTAAGTGCCTCAGCGGCTGAGTCTTTAATTGCCTTAAAAATATTTGAACTTTCGAAGATTATCGATGATCCAAAAGAACTAGTTCAAAAAGTTGAAGAATATATTAATGGGATTAAGACTTTATTTTTACTAGATGATGTTAATCACCTTGCTAAAAACGGACGTTTAAATCCGGTTATTGCTAAAATCGCAAGTGCCTTATCAATAAAATTGATATTAGGCGCGGACGGTAAAGGCGAAATCAAACTAATTAAAGAAGGTTTAGGCTATGAACGAGCTTTTAAAAAGTTTCTTGCATCGATTGCTCAGCAAGGGCTTGACTTAACTACAAGAACACTAGTTATTGCTTATGTCTTGGAATCAAATCGCGCGGAACGATTTTACCAAGAAGTTATGGCTTTATACAAGTTCAAAGATGTCATTATCGTTAAAATGGGGGGATTATCAAGTACTTACGCTGACTTTGGTGGTCTCGTTATCGCTTTTTAAATTTAAGAAGCAATTAGTTAAGTCAACAAAACTAATGTTGTTTTGATGAATAAAAATACGATTCTTCGTGCATATTTGTTCTTTTAAGCATATGCTTATTCCCGGTAGAAAATTAATGAACATTCGCAATATCGCAATTATCGCTCACGTGGATCACGGCAAAACAACAATGGTGGACCAGTTATTTAAAACGGCTCATCTTTTTCGCGATAATGAAGCATCATCTGAACGGCTTATGGATTCGAATGATTTAGAACGCGAACGGGGTATTACGATTTTAGCAAAAGCCACGGGCGTTCAATATAAAGGCATTCAAATCAATATTCTTGATACACCAGGGCACGCTGATTTTGGTGGTGAAGTCGAACGGATTATGAACATGGTTGACGGCTGTTTATTGTTAATCGACGCTCATGAAAGTACGATGCCCCAAACGCGCTTTGTATTAAAAAAAGCGATTGAAGCTCACGTTAAACCAATTGTTGTTATTAATAAAATTGATCGTCCCAATGTCGATATTACCCGCGTTTTAAATGATGTTTTAGAATTGTTTATCGCCTTAGATGCTCCTGAAGAATACTTAAATTTTAAGGTTGTCTATGCCTCGGGATTATTTGGTACGAGTAGTCTTTCTCCAGAACCAAAAGATCAAAAACCTGGCATGGAAGCGATTCTTGATTTAATTGTAAATGAAATCCCTGAACCTAACGTTCATCCTGATGGACATTTGCAGTTTCAGCCTAGTCTTTTAGATTATAACGATTTCGTGGGACGGGTTGGTATTGGCCTTGTCAAGTCGGGGACAATTCGCGTTGGCGAAACGATTGTTTTGGCTCGGGTCGACGGGACAACTAAACCCGGCAAGATTATGAAACTTTATCGCTTTTCCGGCATCACGAAAATCGAATTAGATGAAGCTCACGCTGGAGATATTATTGGCGTGGCAGGAATTAGCGACATAAATGTCGGCGAAACGATTTGTAATCCTGGTTTTGTTTTACCTTTACCTTTAATTGCTATTAGCGAGCCGACACTACAAATGACGTTTGCCCCAAATAGTTCACCTTTTTCCGGGCAAGCTGGAAAATTTGTAACTTTTCGTCAACTTCAAGCTCGTCTTGAAAAAGAAATTCAACGGGATGTTGCTTTGAAAGTTACCTTAATTGAAAACTCAGATCGTTTTTTAGTTTCGGGAAGAGGCGAGTTGCATTTAGGAATTTTAATTGAAAATATGCGTCGTGAGGGTTATGAGATGGAAGTTAGTAAACCCAAAGCCATTATTAAAACTATTGGTGGGGTGGATCATGAACCTTTTGAAGAATTGCTTCTAGATGTTCCTTCCGAAAATCTTGGGGGCGTGATGGATGCTTTAGCGAGCCGACAAGCCCAAGTTATGCATATCGATTATGGCGAGATGAATACGCGGATTATTTATGATATTGCCGCCGCGGCTTTAATTGGATTACACGCCCAAATTATGACCTTAACCAAAGGTTATGGTTTAATGAGCCATTTATATAAAGACCATCGTCCTGTAACTAATTTTCAAGTTAAGGGTCGTTCGTTAGGAGTTTTGATTGCGTCGGATACCGGCATGAGTACAACTTACGCCCTTGAAGCCTTGGAAGCCCGAGGCACGATGTTTATTCTTCCGCAAACACAAGTTTACGAAGGTATGATTGTCGGCGAGAACCGCTTTAGCAGTGATTTAATTATTAATGTTACAAAAGCCAAAGAGCTTACAAATATGCGAATGTCGACCAAAGAACAAAAAGTCGTTCTTAAGGCTCCGCGATTAATGTCGCTCGAAAACTGTTTGGCTTATCTTAATGACGATGAGTTATTAGAAATTACGCCAACGGCTTATCGGATGCGGAAGATGTATTTAACGGAATTAGAAAGAAAGCGGAAAGCACCTCGAAAAGCTGTTGTTTAACTAATCATTTTTCTGGTTTTGTTTATAAAAGTTATTTAGTAAAGCATTATAAGAAATAATGTTTTTCTTTTATGCCATAATAATTATTAGAAAATCAATGCGCCTTTTATCGGTGATTTTGATTAATTGAGGAACAAAATATGAATAAAATACAAACAAAAATTATTAATGAAGACTTTATTTTATCTAACGGTATTTCTATTCCTAAAATTGGTTTTGGTACTTGGCAGATCAAAGAAGGAAAGTCGGCTTATGACTCGGTTTTATCCGCTTTAAAAAACGGATATCGCCATATCGATACCGCAACTGTTTATCGTAACGAAAAAAGTGTCGGTCGGGCTATTAAAGACTCAGGCCTTAAGCGCGAAGAAGTTTTTGTCACTACCAAACTGCCTTCTCATATAAAAGGCTATCAATCGACCTTTAAAGAACTTAATAAGTCACTAAAAAAACTTGGACTTGATTACATTGATTTGTATTTAATTCATGCTCCTTGGCCATGGACCGCCATCGGTAGCGACCACACGCAAGGTAATATCGATTCATGGAAAGCGATGATTGAACTTTATCATAGTAAAAAGATTCGAGCGATTGGCGTTTCTAACTTTGCCATCAGTGATATCGAAGCCATTGTCAAGGCAACTGGCTTCATGCCTCATGTCAACCAAATACCCTTTTATGTTGGCAAACCTCAAACGGATATTCGCAAGTACTGTTCAGATAATAATATTCTTGTCGAAGCTTATTCTCCCTTAATGTCAGGACGCATTTTCAAAGTTGAACTTCTAAACGAATTGGCGATTAAATATCAGGTTACACCAGCCCAAATCGCTTTACGATATACGATAGAACAAAATACTCTTCCTTTACCAAAATCAACACACGAAACACGCATTATTGAAAATAAAGAAATCGACTTCTCTCTTGAACAAGAAGATGTTAATAAGTTAGCGGCCATCGTTTTAAATCCCAAATCACGGTTCTAAGGTTTCAAACTGAGTATTTCTTTAAGCATTGGCAGTAAATCATTTTTATTGTACTTATTTTGCTTTAAGATTTAAATTAGCGTTTAGCGCTGAGGAAAAGTATGAAAATCGCCATTATTGTCCATTCTAATTCCGGTAATACGTTTTCTGTTGCTGAAGAAGTTCAAGCCAAGTTACGTAACATCAGTCATGAGGTTGTTGTTGAAAAAGTGGTGGCCAGTAATAATCAAGAAGTTGAAGTTGCCAAAGTTGAATTGACGAGTAAACCACCTCTTGAGGGCTATGACGCCTATGTTTTTGCCGCCCCTGTTCACGCCTTTTCTCTTTCGGGAGTTATGAGAGCTTATTTAGGGCAGATTATCGATTTAGAGTCTAAGCCTGTTTACTATTTCCTTACGATGCATTTTCCGTTTCGCTGGATGGGTGGAAATCATGCCTCAAAGCAATTTAGCAAAGCTCTTGAAAAAAAGAAGGCCTCTATTAAAGGTTATAGCGTTATTAACTGGGGTTTTCAAAAGAAAAGAACTCGGCAAATCATCGAGACAGTTAACTTAATCGACTTTAATTAATAATTAAATATTTGCTTCTTTACGGTCGTATTGCAACTGATAAAGGTTGTAGTATAGACCTTTTTTCTTGAGCAATTCTTGGTGATTGCCCGCTTCTTTTATTTCACCTTTTTGCATGACTAATATTTTGTTGCAATGTTGAATCGTCGATAAGCGATGGGCAACGATAATCATCGTCGAAATATTCATCATCTTGGCAAGGGAGTTTTGAATAACGGCTTCGGTTTCCGAGTCGATATTAGCCGTGGCCTCATCGAGAGTCATAACTGTTGGTTTATATGTAACAGCGCGAGCGAAAGAAATAAGTTGGCGTTCGCCACTAGAAAAGTTATTACCGCGTTCGCGAACTTCATGGTCAAGACCCTCGGGTAATTTGCTTAATACATGGTCGAGTCCGACATAGTCGGATGCTTCGCGAATTTCTTGTTCACTAAAGCGTTCATCACGGAGGGTGATGTTATCGCGAATGGTTCCGGAAAAAAGGAAAACATCTTGTAACATTTGTCCGACAAACGAACGCAAAGAGGAACGTTTAATGCGACGAATATCAATGCCGTCAATCAAGATTTGTCCTTTTTGAATATCATAGTTACGGACGATCAATTGTAAAATTGTTGTTTTACCACTCCCTGTGGCTCCGACCAAGGCAATCGTTTCATTGGACTCAACCTTAAAGGACACGCCTTTTAAGACCCACTCGTCGGGAATATAACTAAACCAGACATCCTTGAATTCAATAGCGCCACTAAATTTTTCCAGAACAATGGCCTCTTCGTCATCACAAATTTCCGGTTTGGTATCAAGGACATCGAAAATCTTTTCGGCACTAGCAAAACCATTTTGCAAGGAATTGAATTGTTCAGCAATTTGTTGAATGGGCTCAAAAAATTGACCGACATAAACATAATATGAAACGAATAAACCAATCGTTAAAGGACCAACGAAGATTGATTGTACGCCAAAGTAGATCGTTAAAATAGTAGCGGCCATAGCCAATAAGTAGATGACTGGCCGATAAACGCCAAAAACATAAATTTCGCGGAAATAACTCTTTTTCAATCTTTGATTGATATCCGTAAATTGTTTTATCTTTTTATCTTCTTGATTAAATACTTGTGTGATTTTCATCCCTGAAAGATTTTCGGAAAGGAAGGCGTTGACTTCGGAAACGCTATTGCGGACACTGCGATAGGCCGTGCGCGAATAGCGACGGAAGTAAAGGGACGCCAGGAAAATTAATGGGACGACCGCCATTGTCACCAAGGCCATGCGCCATTCGATGATAAACATGATTATGGCAATAACAATCATCATCAAAACATTGCGAATCAAATTAACAATTGTATTGGTGAACATCTCGGATATATTGCCGGGATCGTTAGTGGCGCGCGTTACGAGTTTTCCAACCGGTAGTTGGTTAATTTGTCCAATTGAAAGAGCTTCGATATGATTAAAAACTTCAGTTCGCAACTGATCCGTAATTTTTTGGCCGATTCTTTGTAGCATAATGCTTTGGAAATAGCCGATTAAGATTGATAAACCCGTGATAATAAGAAGTATAACGGCGCCGATTATAACAACGGTTATTTTATACTCAAGGCTATATGTGGCGTCGGTCATTAAATCAATTGCTAAACCAGAGGCTAAAGGCATAATCATATTTGTAAAAGTTGTGATAATCATTAAAACGAATGCCCAAATAAACTTGCCAGTATAAGGCTTAAAATAGCGAAGGATACGGACGAGAAGTTTTATGTCCTGATGCGCTTCATGGTTTTCAACAAAATCACGCATAAGTTTCCTCCTCTCCGACGAGAGCCTCAAGTTTTTGAAGATTATACATCTCTTTATAAAGAGGGTTAGTTTTAATCAGTTGTTCGTGCGTTCCAAAACCAACTAATTGGCCGTGATCGATCAAAACAATTTTGTCGAGTTTACGAACTGTTGAAATGCGATGAGCGATCATCAAAGTTGTTTTACCTTGGCGAATGCTACGAAGATTTTTGATGATATCTTCCTCGGTTTTCGTGTCAACTGCTGAAACCGAGTCATCAAGAATTAGAATCGTTGGGTTTTTAGCGAGAGCGCGGGCAATCGAGACGCGTTGTTTTTGACCACCAGAAATTGTCACACCTCGCTCACCAAGCATCGTTTGATATTGTTCTTTAAAGGAAATAACGTCTTCATGGATATCAGAGAGTTTACCGACCTCAATCATCTGTTCGTCTGGTAGTTTATCAAAGGCAAAACCAATATTGTTTTTTATCGTATCCGAAAAGAGGAAATTATCTTGAGGCACATAGCCAATATGATTACGTAACGTTTTAAGTGATAATTGAGCGTGATCGTATATCCCAAAATGAATCATACCTTCTTCGACATTATAAACATGCAGTAGTAACTCCACTAAAGTGGATTTGCCACTTCCGGTTTTGCCCAAAATACCAACCATTTCACCGGCTTCAATACTGAAGGAGACATTTTTAAGAATCGGTTCCTCGGCATCCGGATAGGTAAAGGACAAATTGTTAAACGAAATTGAACCATCAAGAACAGCGTCTTTAATGGCTTCTGGGTGCTCGTCAACAATCGGCTTAGCTTCTAAAAAAGCATAAATACGTTTAGCAGAAGCTTGGGCTTGTCCGTTGATGTTTAAAAACCACGAAACCGCAAACACAGGCCATAATAAAGTAAAGAAGTAGGAAATATATTCCGTTAATTCACCA